>JADLHS010000092.1 GCA_020848635.1 Limisphaerales bacterium | reverse complement strand
CTGCCTTTGTGGCGGCGATTTCGTCGAAAACTTTGGCATGGTCACCGGCAAGGAAGGCGCCACGATTAATGACCATGTCAATTTCATCCGCGCCCTCGGCCACGGCGCGGCGGACTTCACCGAGTCTGGTGGGTAAGGGGAATTGTCCGCTGGGAAAGCCGGTGGCAACGGCGGCGACCTGCACCGGTGAAGGGTTGCCTAGGAACTTCCGCGCGGACTTCACCATGTTCGGGTAAACACATACGGCGGCGCAGGCCGGCACGTCGTACTTGGCTGCGATGGGCCGGAGCGCCTTGCGACACAGATACTCGATTTTGCCCGGCGTATCCTTGCCTTCGAGCGTGGTGAGGTCGCACATGCTCACGGTCATTTTGAGGCCGGCGAGCTTGGCGCCGGCCTTGAGGCTGCGCTTGGTGAACGACGCGGCGCGTTCCTCGACCATGATCTGGTCCACGGTGGGCGCGGAAAAGTTGGAGGTGGCCGAGCGGCGGAATCCGGCGGGTGCGACAAGCGCTTTCATACTCGAGCCAAAATCTGCGGGTGGGGCGCGGCGGAGTCAATGCGGTTTAAGGCGGGGTTACCCTTCGTTTCTTAATCCGAATCTTACTCGTAATCTTAATCTTCAGAGGAAAGCTGAGAGAGTAAGAACAAGATTGCGATCAAGATTAAAACCAAGGAGACACCGTCACTCGTGTCGCAAGGCTTCCACGGGATCCATCTGGGCCGCGCGGATGGCGGGGTAGATGCCGAACACGACGCCGACGAGCGCGGAAATGCCGAAGGCCAGCACCGGCGACCAAAACGTGATGATGGTTTTCATCCCGGCCGCATAGCTGACGACAAATGGAATAATGACGCCGAGCAACACCCCGAGCGCGCCGCCGGCCCCGGACAAGATGACGGTTTCGACGAGGAACTGGACGATGATGTCGCGCCGCCGGGCGCCCAGCGCGCGGCGGATGCCGATTTCCCGCGTCCGCTCGGTCACGCTGGCCAGCATGATGTTCATGATCCCGATGCCGCCGACGAGCAACGAAATGGCCGCGATGGAGCCGAGAACAATGTTGAAAATCTGCTTGGTGCGCTCGGCCTGGCGGAGCATTTCGAGCGGGATGTCGATCATATAATCTTTCTTCTTGTGGTTCCGCTCCAGCACCTCCTTGATGGCTTCGGCCACGCCAATCACGTTTTCCAGAGCCGCCACCTTGATCGTGACCTCATGCAGCTGCACGCGCTCGGCTTCAAATGAACCCTGGCGGCGGCGCATCAGCACCTCACCGTAACGGAGCCGGGCCGTTTCGAGGGGGATATACATTCGCGGCAAGGCCGACTTGTTGGCCTCGGCGCCGGGGTCCTTGGCCGCCACCACCGTGCGGGGCTCCATGATGCCAATGACCTGATAGTAATTCCCGCCGACTCGTACATGCTTGCCGAGCGGCGATTCGATGGGGAACAATACCGGGGCGATTTCCGCGCCCAGCACGCAAACGCTCTTCCGCTGGTCCATGTCGTTGTCCGTGAAAAACCGGCCCTCGGCCACGCGATGGTTCCGCATCTCGGGATACCACGGCACGGTGCCGAATAATTCGCAATCCATGCGACGGCTGATATTCCAGACGTAGTCGCGGATGTTGCGCGCGGGCAGTACAACCGTGACGCCGGGGATCGTGGCGCGGATACGTTTGATGTCGGTGTAGGTGATGCCGTATTGCAGCACATAGCTCTGGCTCCCCTTGTCGGACGCTTTTTGTTCCTCGGGCGGCTTGACGCTCCGCAGGATGATATTTTGACTGCCGAGGTTCTTAATTTGCTCCTGGGCCTCGAAGCTCGCGCCTTCGCCGATCGCGAGCATGGCGATGACCGAGCAGACGCCAAAGACGATGCCCAACATCGTCAGCAAAGACCGCAGGCGATGCAGCCAGAGGCTGCGGACCCCGAGGCGCACCGCGCGTTTGAGCCGCACGAACGAGAGGCCGCGAAAGGCGTCGCCCAGCGATTGGATGGAATTACCTTCGGACATCGCTTTCAATTTCGCCGTCGCGGAGGCGGATGGTGCGGTGGGCGCGTTGACCCACGCCCGGGTCATGGGTGACAAGGATGAGTGTTTTGCCTTGTTCGTGCAGCTCGTCGAAAAGTCGCATCACTTCGGTGCCGGAGGTGGAGTCCAGGTTGCCGGTCGGTTCGTCGGCGAGGATTACGAGGGGTTCGTTGACCAGGGCGCGGGCGATGGCGACGCGTTGTTGTTGGCCACCGGAAAGTTCGAAGGGTTTATGTTCGAGCCGGGCTTCCAGCCCCACGCGCGCGGCCATGCGGCGGGCCAGGGCACGGCTCTGTTGCTCCGGCCGGTCCTGATAGTACAGCGGGATCTCGATGTTCTCCACCACGGTGAGTTGCTGGATGAGATTGTAGGATTGAAAGACAAACCCCAGCCGGGCCCCGCGCACGGCGGAGAGGGCATCGTCGTTCATCTGCGAAACATCCTCACCGCCGAGCCGGTAATGGCCGGAGGTCGGGCGGTCGAGGCAGCCCAGCAGATTGAGCAGGGTGGATTTGCCGCAGCCAGACGGGCCCATGATGCTGATGTAATCGCCCGCCTGAATTTCAAAGGTGACACCGCGCAAGGCTTCGACCGTCACCAGTCCCATCCGGTAGGTCTTGCGGACATTCTCAAACTGAACAATCGGTGCAGGCATGGTTTGGGGCGAATGCCGCATCAGGTTTTGGCGGCCTGCGCCGGGACCGCGGCGGGGGGGACGGGGGCCGCCGGCTTCTCGTTTGGTTTTCCCGCAGGTTTGGTTTCCTTGCCGTTGCGATTGGCTTCGACCCCGTCCGGCAGCCGCAGGAGCACCCGCTCGCCTTCTTTCACGCCACTCTTCACCTGGATAAATTCATCGGTAAATTCCCCGATCTCCACCTCCCGCCGCTCCGGTTTGAAGCTGCCGGCCACGTAGCAAATCTGTTTGCCATTGTCCGGCGACACGGCCTGGACCGGGATGTAAACAACGTCCTCCAGTTTGTTGACCATGATTTCAACCTTGGCGCTCATCCCGGGTTTCACCCAGTCGTGCGTGCCGTCAATTGTGATTGTGGTGAGATACACCTTGAGGTCGGGACTCATCCAGCGGTTCTGCGAATCCGGCAGCACCCCCACCTTGCTGATTTCCCCGGTGAGCGTCTCGTCCGGGAACGCATCCACGGTGATGCGTGCCTTCAAACCCTTCTTCACTTTCTTGATGTAACTTTCGTGGATCTTCACGTTCACCGACATGCGGGTCATGTCCGGAATCGTGATGATCGCCTGGCGTTCGCGGACGGAGGCGCCTTCGCGGACTTGTTCTTCACCCCCGTAATACATCTGGTCCCCGCGGCCGCTGCCATAAACGACCAGCCCGGTTTTCTTGGCCAACAAGGTGCATTTGCCGAGTTGTTCTTTGAGATCCTGGCGCTGCCGGAATTGCACATCATACTGGCCCTTGGCGGAGTTCAACCGGGCGCGGGCCTGGGCCAGCTTCGAGATGGCCACGCGGCGGGCCTTGTCCTGTTCGCGCACGGCGTCGGCGAACTTGGACAGCCACTCCTCGGCAGTTTTTGGAAATTCATATTTCAGGAACAACTCCCGCGCGGTTTCGGCGGTCTGGACTTTCAGCCGGCTGCTCTCATGGGCGATTTCATCGCGCACCAGTTCAGTGCGGGGCACGAACCCTTTTTCAAACAGGCGGCTCGTCCCATCCAGCTGGGTCTTGGCTTGTTCCAATTCCTTTTTCGTCACCTGCCAGTCATCTTCGAATTTGCGCAACTTCTGTTTCGCTTCGCCGTCGCCCAGCACCTCCGTATTCGCGTACTTCGAAAAATCAACCGTGACCCGGGGCAGCGGGTCGGGCGTTGGGGTGTCGCCGGCCTTGGCCCCAACTTGTGCGGCGGGCGGTTGGGCCGGTGCGGTGGGTGGCGTGGCGACTCGGCCCACCAGGGTTGGCGGTATGACCGCCGCCCCAGGGGGAGGCTGAATCTTACCCGGCGGTACGGCCGGCGGCTTCGTATTTTCGGCGGAGACTTCGCCGGCATGGCTCGTTTCCTCAACGTTGTTGGTACTGGCAGCGGCGATGAGCAGGTCCAGGCCGATCTCTGCGACGATCTTCGGCGTGACCGTGTCGCCGAGGAACTTGTCGAAGTCCATGCGCGCGAAGCGGGTCTTCTGTTCCGCAGCCTTGATGTCGCTCTCGTTCTGACCCAACTGGATTTCGTAGTTCTGCTCGGCGTCGGTGAGACTCGCCAGGGCAGATTGATACTGGATCTCCTCTTGCACGATCTGCTTTTGCAGCTCGGAGGAATCGAGTTCGCACAGCACCTTGTTGGTTCGCACATCCTCCTCGGTCACGAGATAGCCTTCCTCGACGATCCGGAGAATCTTCGTGCCCTGATAACCGACGCGGACTTCGCATTTGATTTCCTGGGATTCGAGCGCCTGCAGGCTACCCCCTTCGAGCACCGTGATCTCCAGCGGGCCGCGCCGGGCGGCGAACGTGAGCGTGGTGGTGGCGGATTTGCCGCCGCTCTTCCACCACCACCCGCCGAAGCCGGCCACCACCAGCACCGCCACCACCCAGCGCCAGCGCGGCTGGCGGCGGACGAAATTTATCGTGTTATTGAGCTTTGGCATGTTTCGGATCCTCCCATTGGCCGTTTTCCTTGATGTAAAGAATGCCCATGTTGTTCCAGAACTGCAGGCGGGCAATGGTATGGGTCACCAACGCCTGCACGCGCTGGTTTTGCGATTCGTTCAAGGCATTTTGCGCATCCACCTGATCCAGGGCATTGGCCCGGCCGAGATCGGCCCGAAGATTCTGCTCCTCGACGCGCCGTTCGGCGAGCTTCACGCCGATCTCGCTGATCTCGTAATTGCGTTTGGCCTGGTCCAGCGTGCGCCAACTGTTTCGGACCTCGAGCTTGATCTCGTCCTCCTGCTGGATAATGGCCCGCGCGGCGCGGTTGCGGTCGATGAGCGCGGAGCGATACGCATCCCGTTCGGCCTGGCGGTCAAAGCCGGGATCCACCTTCACGCCCGCGTCCCAGCGGTAGCGTTGCAAATCCGGGAAACTGAAATTGAGGTTGGGATTGCTGTAGGGACTCACGCTGGCAGTGAGGTCCACGCTCGGTTTCAGGAAATTGACCGTCACATCCAACTTACGGACGGTATCGTCGAATTGATCTTTGGTGTTCAAATAATCAAGCCGAGCCGTCAGTGCGACCTGGATTGAATCGTCCACGCTGATTTCCGGATGCCGGATCTGCAACGCCCGCAGATCGTCCTCGTTCAGCACGATCTGCGCATCCACGGAAAGCCCCAATTGAATCTTAAACGTGTCGAGGGCCTGTTTGTAGCTGCGCACTGCGTTGATCCAACTGCTCTCGGCCGAAAGTTCCTGTTGTTCGAGCCGGCCCAAGTCCGCCGTCGTGATGCGCCCCTCCTGGACCATGGCGCGGGTGCGTTCGGCATTTTTGCGGGAACTCTTGAGGGTGAGAAAGTTATTCTTCGCCGCGTCGCGGAGGCCCAAGGCGCCGTAATAGGCGGTGGCGATCTGCACACTGAATTCCTTGCGATAGCGGGTGAAATCCCGCAGATCGTAAAGCAGCTGATGCTCGGCCGTGAGCAGGGCTTCGGCCTCCGCTTTGAACCCCGCGTTCCGCAGCAGCGGACGAAAAAACGTGGCGCTGAGTTGGGAAGAGGTGGTGAGGCGCGGATCGCCGGTGACAAAACGGATGGCATCGGCGGTGAACGCCGCGGTGATCCGGCCCACATCGCGAAGGAGCCAACTCGCGCCAATCGTCCCGCCCGCTGTGACCTTGGCTTCTTCCACCAGACTGTCGTTGAGCAACGGCAGCCCAGTGAGCTGGTCAATTTTGTCGCTCCTTTGTACCGCATAATCCACTTCGGCCGACGACGAGAAGAGGGGCGCAAACTGATGCCGGGCCAGCGTGAGGGCAAGCCCGGAAAGATAGAGCTGCTCCTTGCGGGACTGATAACTGCGGTTGTGTTTGACGGCCAAATCCAGCGCCTGCTCCAGATTCACGACGTGCGCGCCGACCTCCTGTTCCCCGTCGGCGCCAAGAAACTGGGGTGCGTCCGTGGCGGTGGACAGGCCGGCCAGTGACAACTGGTTGGTCTGTTCAATGGTAAAGCGAGGGTCCATGTCCGGCACGAGGGGCGTCTTGCCCTTGATGGCGCCGTAGGCCGCCTGATCCGCGGACTTGCGATAATAGTTGGCCGTGCAGCCGTTCAGCGCGAGCAGCAAGCACAGCCCCGCAAACCGCCCGTGGCGGGCAAACATTTTTGCCAATGGGAACATTCCGATAATGGACTGTTGTGGCAGACCGGATGTTCATTTTGCGGCCCACCGGTCAGCGGATGAAACTCCGGCGCCGGCTATTGGTTGCGCGGCCGCCGTTTGCACCCGCCCGGCCCGGATTCGACACCCGCCAGACCGGAACGTCACGCAAAAACGCGTCACCCCAGTGATTTCGTCAGTGTCGGTCGCCCGACCCGCCGGCCATTCGCACCCTGGTTATACCTCCGCGCTCGACTCCGCCGCCGTCAGCCGGTACCTTCGGTGCACATGGATTCCAGTATTCTGATTGACGGGTTGACGCAGTTTCTTGCCTTGATCGTGCTGCTGACGTTCCATGAGTTTGGGCATGCGTGGATGGCCGCGAAGTGCGGCGACGATACCGCCAAGGATCAGGGACGTTGCTCTCTGAATCCTCTGGTTCACATTGATCCGATTGGAACCGTGGTGTTGCCGTTGATGATGATTTTCCTGTCAATGAGCGGGTCCGGATTGAGCCGGTTCATGATTGGCTGGGCCAAACCCGTGCCGGTGAACCCGGGCAATCTCCGCAATCCGAAGGTGGACGACATTCTGATCTCGCTGGCCGGGCCGTGGATGAATCTGTTGCTTGCGGTTGTGCTGGTCGGGCTGGCGCGGATGGGCTTGATCGCGCATGTGCCCGCCATGACCAGCTTCTGCCTGATGACGGCCTACATCAGTTTGATCCTGTGCTTCTTCAATCTGATCCCCATTCCCCCGCTGGACGGTTCACATGTGCTGCGCAATCTCATCGGGATGAGCTACGAAACCTACTACCAGTTCGCGCGGTTCGGTTTCGTCGCGGTGATCCTGGTGCTGCAGATTCCTTTCGTCCGCGACGGGTTGAGTCAGTTGACGTTGTCTTCGTTGCGAGTCATCGCCAGTTGGTTTGGATTACCGCTCTGACGCTGATTCGACGGCAATTGAGTAGTCTCGATGCCAATTGCCGCATGCATATAAACTCCAGACTGATTACCCCGTTGCCCAATCTGCAGTCATCGTGCCGCCCTTGGGTCTTGATCACTCGTAGCGCAACGCTTGGATAGGGTCGAGTTTGGCCGCTTTGACGGCGGGGAACAAACCGGCGATGACGCCCACGGCCGCGCTGAACGCCACTGCCACCACCATGGCCACGGGAGTGATGACCGGGTTGTTGGCATTGGGCGAGAGTTTGGAGAGCACTTCCACGAACCCGTACGAAGCGATTACCCCCAGGCCGGCTCCGAGCAACGCGATCACAACACTCTCGATCAGCACCTGGGTGAAGATGGCCAGGCCCGTGGCCCCCACCGCTTTGCAGATGCCGATCTCGCGGATGCGTTCATTGATGCTGGCCAGCATGATGTTCATGATCCCAATGCCCCCGACCAGCAAGCTGATGGCGGCGATGATGCCGCCGCTCATGCGGGCATTGCGAATCTGCTGGTCAATGGTCTCCAACTGATTCTCCTGCGTCCGAAAGTTGAAATCCTCGATGCCACGGTGCGTGAGCATGAGGACGTTCCGGGCTTGCTGGAGCGCCGGTTCGAGCTCGGCCAGATCCGTCACCTTAAGATCAATATCCGACAGGCGCGGGTCCGGGATGCCGTCCTTGTCCGCGGCGGTTCGAAAACGAAGCCAGGCGGTATTGAGCGGCATGTAGATCGTTTGGTTTTTGCGCGCAAACGCCCAGTTGCCGCGGCCCCAACCGCGTGTCCGACTGGGGCCCGCCTGCGGTTCGGCCGCACGCTTCCTGGCCTGTTCGCGCTGTTTCTTTTCCTGTTCGCCTTCGTAATGCTGGAACATGCCCACAATCGTGAAGGGCTGGCTGTTGAGGTAGATGATCTCTCCCAGCGGAATGATTTCGCGCCCCACGCGCTCCGGGGAACCAAACAGATCGTTGCGAATCCCCGTGCCGATCACGCAAACCGCGTTGGCGTTTTCCTCGTCCAGATCGGTGAAGAACCGCCCGTGCTCCAAGGTGTGCAGGTTCATCTCCAGCACGGCCGGCGAAACGCCGACGCACTCCGACGGCGAACTCATCTTCTCACCGCGGGTCAGAAACACCCCGCTCACGGCCATTTCCGGCGAGACTAGGCGCAGCAACGGGGCGCTCTGCTTTAACGATTGCACATCCAGCATCGTGCGACCGGGGGCCTGATCGGCGAGATGTTCCTGGTCGGACGGGACGGCCTGTTGGTCGAGCAGCACTTTGTCGGCGCCGCCCATCGCGACCATGGATTCGCGCATGCCGTTTTCCATGCCTTTGATGATTGCTGCCATGCCGACGAGGCTGGCCACGCCCAGGATGATGCCGAGCATCGTCAGCAGGGAGCGGAATTTGTGGGCCCAAACTTCCTTCAGGCCAACGGCGATGGTGGTGAATAGGTTCATGGCTGGGTTACTCGTACCGCAACGCCTGGATGGGATTCAGCCGCGCCGCTTTGATCGCCGGGAAGAGGCCAGCCAGAATTCCCACCAGCACGCTGAAGCCAAACGCCACGAGCATCGAAGTGACCGTCACGATGGGCGCGTTTTCCGTAGGCGAAAACGAGCTGAGCAGATGCACCAGCCCAAACGACGTCACCAATCCCGCCAGGCCGCCGAGGACTGCGATGACGAGGGATTCGACCAGGATCTGGATAAATATATCGATCGTCGCGGCGCCGACGGACTTGCGGATGCCGATTTCGCGCACCCGCTCGGAAATGCTGGCGAGCATGATGTTCATGATGCCGATCCCGCCGACGAGCAGGCTGATGCCCGCAATGAGTCCGCCGCTCAGGCGCGCATCGCGGATGAAATTGTTAATGTTTTCCGCCCACTCTTCCTGCGTACGAAACGTGAAATCCTCAATGCCACGATGCGTGGACATCAGCACATTGCGGATCTGCTGCAATGCCTCTGGCAGGGTGTCCACGCTCGCGATGCGTATTTCGAGGTTGGACAAGCGCGGATCTCCCGTGGCCCCACCCGCCCCGCCGGTGGCTTGAAACCCGCCGCCGAAGCCCGTCAAGGTGATCCCCGTCCGAAATTTCATCCACATGGTGTTTAGCGGAATGTAAATGGTGGCATTCTTGAGATAGAAAACAAAGTTGCCCCGCCGCCGACCGCCGCCGCGCCCCCGGTCGCGAGCGACGGTATCTTTCGGCTGATCTGTTTTGGGCTCGAGTTTCGCCAATTCACGCGCCTTGCGCTCCTGCTCGCTCTCGTAATGCTTGAACATGCCGACGATGGTGAACGGCACGCCATTGATGTAGATCGTTTCGCCGATGGGGATAATTTCCCGGCCCGTCTGTTCGGGGCTGCCCCATAACTCGTTGCGGGTCTCGGTGCCAATGACGCAAACGTTGCGGGCCATTTCGTCGTCAATCTCGTTGAACATGCGGCCATGTTCAATAACGTGCTCGCTCATCTCCAGCGCCACCGGCCAGACCCCCATCAGCATCCAGGGCCGGAAGCTCTTGCCGTGGGCCGAAACCGTGGCGGACAAACGCATCTCGGGGGAAAGGCGCGTGACCAACGGCGCGTTTCCTTCCAACGCCCGGACATCATTAATGGTAATGCCCACCGCCTGGTCAGCCAGGTGGCGCTGGTCAATGGGTATGTCCTGCGGCTCGATGCGCACCTTCTCCAATCCGCCGATGGCCACGAGCGCCTCCTTGGCCCCTTTCTCCATGCCGGACACCAGCGCCGACATGGCGACCAGACTCGAGACGCCGAGGATTATGCCCAGCATGGTGAGCAGGGACCGGAATTTGTGCGCCCAAATCTCCCGCACCCCGGCGGCAACCGTGGTGCTGAATTGCGCGGAAGAATGACGGAGGGCGCCGGAGGATGTTTTCATGCCTCCGCTCCGGCCGCGGGGCCGCCGGGGGCCGCCGCCCGATCCAGGCCTGCCAGGGTAAGATCAATTTTCTCCGCAATTCGGCCGTCCCTAATTTCAATGCGCCGGGGCGTAACGGCCGCAATTTCGGGATCGTGCGTGACCAGCACTATCGTGCGGCCCTCGGTACTGAGTTTGCGAAACAAGCTCAGGATGGCTTCGCCGGTGTGGGAATCGAGGTTGCCCGTGGGTTCATCCGCAAAGACAATCTTGGGACTGTTGACCAGCGCGCGCGCGATGGCGGCGCGCTGCTGTTGTCCGCCGGAAAGCTGGCTGGGCCGGTGCTTGGCGCGGTTGGCCATGCCCACCGATTCCAGCGCGGCCATGGAACGGTCGCGGCGTTCCTTGCCGGACACGCCGCTGTAAATCATCGGCAGTTCGACATTCTGCAGCACGGTGAGTTTCGGCAGCAGATTGAAGAACTGGAAGACGAACCCGATTTTCTGGTTCCGGATGGCCGCCAGTTGACGCGAGGAAGCGCCATGAATCATTACCCCATCGAGCCGGATCGTGCCTTTGGTTGGCGAGTCGAGGCAGCCCAGGATATGCATCAGCGTGGACTTGCCGCTGCCCGACGGGCCGATGATGGATATGAACTCGCCTTCGGCAATATCGGTCGTCACATCATCCAGCGCGCGGATTTCCTCTTCACCAAGGCGGTAAATCTTGCTGACGTTTCGGAGTTCGACCAAGGCCATGATTTGCTGGTGTTCGAAAGCTTAAAGGGTCGGCTCAACGGGAACTGCCCGCGTCCACCCGTGGCGCCGGCGGTTTGGTGTGATTCGTGGCGTTCGAGGCGGATCCGGTTGTGATGGAAGATTCCGCTGCCTTGGCGCCCCGGGCAGCTCCGGCGCCCCCGCCGGGCAGTTGTCCCGTGGGTTGTTTTGCCTTCTTTTCACGTTCTTCCTTCGGCAGTTCGAGCGCCACAATTTCGCCGGCGGCAAGGCCCTCCTGGATTTCCGCGAAGAAGAAATCGGAGACGCCGACTTTGACGTTGCGCTTTTCCGACGCTTCGCCCTGCTGCACATAAACAAAACGCTCGTATTGAGCGGTTTCCTGATTCTTCTCGGTAAACACGGCGGCCAGGGGGACGGCGGTCACGTTCTCGGCCGAAGCGACGGGGATCTTGATGTTGGCTGTCATCCCAGGCCGCACTCGCGGATCCACGTTCCGGAGAGCGATGCGCGCGGCAAAACCTTTGATGTTGTTCTTGATCGTCGCTTGCGGCGCGATGCGCTCCACGATACCCGTCACTTTGAGGCCCGCTACGGCTTCGACTGTGACTTCCACCGTTTGATCCGCTTTGAGCCGCGGCACATCGGCCTGGTTCACATGGGCATTGATCACCATCGAGTTCAGATCCGCGATGGTCAGCACTTCCGTGCCGCTGTTAAACCCGCCTGACCCCGAAACCGCCTGCCCGGTCGAAACCGGGCGGGTCAGTATGGTGCAATCAAACGGGGCGCGCACTTCCGTTTTGGTCAGCCGTTCGTCGGTGATGGCCATGTCCTTCTGCGACCGGTCGAGAGAATTCTTGGCCAGCTCGAAAGTGGTTTTGGTATCGTCGTGCAGTTCCTGGGAAATGAGTTTCTCCGCCAATAACTCCCGCGCCCGCTTGAAGTCCCGCTCTGCCTTCTCGAGCGACAGCCGGGCGCGTTCGATGTCGGTGAGGTTGGAGGCGCGTTGCTGCTGCAGTTCCTTGTCGTCGAGCTTGAACAGAAGTTCGCCCTTTTTCACGCGGTCGCCGATGTCCACCGGCAGTTGCTCAATCTTCCCGTTGATCTCCGGCCGCACGGAAACCTGCTCCGCCGGTCCGATCTCGCCCGCCGCATTCACGGAAAAGTTGATGTTGGTTTGAATGACCTCCGCCGTGGTTGGGCGTGCCGCCGAACCGGTCGTGGTCACGCCTTTCGGCAGATTGTTCCGCAGCAGGTAGGCCGCGCCCCCCCCAAGTCCCACAATTATAATAACCGCGATCGTTTTTTTCATTCCATTTCAGACTGCAAGTCTAGCGAGGCTATTCGCCCTGCCTACGGCGTGTAAACGCAATTCCCCACGGGCCCGAACCAACGCCACCCAGCCGCCACCGGCAATGGCCGTCAAGTCAGCCTGTGTCAGTCGCCCCGTTCCGGTTTGTGGGCGCAACGCGGCCGAGGAAACAAAGCAGCCGGCCACGTAGTTGATATGCTTGGACTGTTGGGGCCAATGGTCCTGAGGCGGACGGGGAGGGGTTTGCTGCTGCCCACCATCCGCGACTTCGTCACCGTCGAGAACCGCCGCGCCCCCTCAACCTTAGTCCTTCCCGTAACCAACAATACGGCGCGGGCATTACACAAAGGGACTCTGTGGACACCCCGTTGCCCTCCCGCAATTTGACTAACCGTACTGGCATCGGCTGGGCGGATCAAGCGTCGTGGACCAGATCATCCTCAGCTACCCAGACGTGCAGGTCCGGGGGCAGGAGCAGCGGAGTGTGGCGGCCGGTGTTCTTGAAACGGTGGGCCATGGATGCAGAATCGACCGCGGAAGCGACGCCGCGGTTCAATTCAGCCCAAACTTTCCTCGAAGAAGCCCGGTGATTTTGTCCAAGGGCACCCGGCCAACCGTGGCAGGAGCGGCCTCACCACCAACTGAAGTTTGAATCGGGGGCAATGGACAGCCACGTATCATCCATGGCTTTCGGAAAAACGTAGCTTTCCACATGGCCGTCGCCAAAGAGCATGTTTTCATAGCGTTTCCCTTTGAAATTATGCCAGACGGTCTGGGGAGCAGTGGTGTCCCGGTTCGCATGCCAGGGCCAATCGCCCTGAATGATCTTGTTGCTCGCCTTGCGGGCGATCTCAGAATCCTTGATGGGTTTGGCCTGCGCACTGCCGACGGCCGCCTTGGAATCGCCGGTGATCTTGGCCACCCGAAAAGCATCATTGGCCCACTCGACCAGATAACTGTTGCCCCAGCCTTCCCAGCAGGTCTTGACCTGGGTATTGAGGGAATCGCCGTGGTCGCCGGGGCAATGGTATATCTCCACGTTGCCCGTGTATTGGTTCAAGGGCCGGTTGGTTTCGGCCACGCGCCCACCGTAATAAGCGGCATTGCCCGCCACGTTCGCATTCGTCCATAGCTTGCCGCCGACGGCGGCCCAGCCATCGTGGACGGGATACAAACTGAGATGTTCATCCGCGTACATCTTGTAGGCGAGGCCGATTTGTTTTTGATTGCTGATGCACTGCGCCTTGAGCGCCTGCGCCTTGAGCGCCTGCGCCTTGGCCCGGGCCAGCGCCGGCAACAACATCGCAGCGAGAATCGCGATGATGGCGATGACCACAAGCAGCTCAATCAACGTGAAGCCCGCGTTGCCACTGCGGCGGCGGGCGGAGGAATGCGAGTGCGCTTGCATAGGGTGCGCCCACAGACAAACACGGAATATCAGGCAGGTAAATGAAAGATTTCGTCAATTCCGCCAATTACCGCAGCCGCACGGCTTGAAGTCGGAAACAAGAACCCACCGGCTTCGCCCACGGCTGGTCCGGCCAGAACATGCAGGCAAAGCGGGCTTCGAGGTGTCACCCAAAATCAGCCGCGCGCCCTCCCGGTCCCTACACCAAAATCCCCGCGTCAGTTGACGCGGGGTGGGATTGAATCCACATCCATCAGGACTTGTTGGTATCCGCCGCTTTAGGACTCTGGGCGGGCTTATTGTTGCCGTCCGGTTTTGCGGTTTGACCCTGCGCCGGGCATTTGCCCTTGTTCGCCGGGCAACCCGCCTTCGCCTTCTCCGCGCAACAAGCTTTGTCCTTGCCGGGACACGCAGTCTTGTCTTTTGCCGGGCAGGTCTCGCCCGCATACACGCCGACGGTCAATGCCGCCACGGTCAATGCCAAGATAAATTTCTTCATGTTTGGGTTAATTGGTTCGTTAATGGTGGTTTGTAAAACCGTTACAAGCTCAGACCTTGAATCGTGGATTTCATTCAAATAAATTTTCGCGGGCGGGAAACCTCGTGGCGTTCACGGTCGCAATTTCCCGCCGCCAGCACCCGATTTGGCTCCTGAGTCCTGTGACCCGGCCCCTCACCATTCGCCCGGGCGCTGGAACTTGGCTTTCACGTTGTCGCTGAACTCGGCAGCGGCATGGTCGAGCCGGTCGCAAATTGCTTTCAGGCTGTGGCCCGCCGTATCCCGCGCGGCGGGAATGACCGTCGTGCACTCGTTCCCGTCCATGAACCGCGCGGCGTCGAGCAGGGCGGGTTGTTCCTCGGGCGCGATAACGAGGAATCCGTGTTTGTCCGCATGAATCAAATCGCCCGGGCGCACTGTGCGACCGAACACCTCGACATCGCAATTCCAACGCACCGGATGAGCAAAGGCGTGCCCCACACAGAGTCGCCGGGCGAGTGCTTTGAAACCCGCGTTGGTCATCTCGTCCAAATCGCGGATTGCACCGTCGGTGATGGTGCCGACACAACCCAGCGCCCGGTGGATGTTGCTGTTCACCTCACCCCAGAACGAACCAACGACCCGCGGGTGATCAAGATCCTGCACGACCACAATCTTCGGCCCCGGCACGCTTGCGACGTAGTGGCGATATTCCTGCCAGCCATGGGGATTGGCCTGCCGATGTTCAGAGTTACCCGGCGCAATGACGAGCGTAACCGCATAACCGACCATCGGCCCCATCTGTGGCATGAAATCGCGCGTCTCCTCCAGGTTGAAGGCGTCGCTCCCGGGATTGCGTCGGGTGACCTGTTCCCAGCCGTTGTAAATCGTAGGGGTATTCCAGCGTTTAAGTTGCAGCAGGTCCGCGTGGGTGAGCGGTCGTTCCAAGTTCATGACGGCGCAGTATGATTTCTGATTCCACGCCGTTCAAGGTTGAAGCGCCGAATCTATACCACCAATGCGGAAAGCCGCGCGCCGCGCCGACCAGCGTTTCGGCAGTGGCATGATGGCTATCGAACTGCCAACTGCGTAAACGATTCCCATTGAACTTATCGGCAACTGAAGCGGATTTCCTGATTCAAGCAGAATGGAACCAGGATTATCCGCGCTACCAGATTTCGGACGCCGTCTCGCTCGCGACCCAGCCGCGCCGACAATTCGTCCTTTCGTTGGCCTTCAAGCCCGGGGATCAGGTCAGGATCTCAAGCGTTCGTGCCTGGCCGGGAACTGGCGCGTTGGCCGGGAGGCTTACCCTCTGCGTTGCGTCGGCGTCTTGAGCGGATATAAACCCGGACAGCAGCCGAACGCTTCGTGAAACGCGGCGCTGAAATGGCTGAGGCTGTTGTAGCCCACCTCCAGGGCGGCCTCGGTTACGTTGTGCTCGCCGCTGCGCAACAACTCCGCTGCCCGGTCCATCCGCAACTGCCGGAGGTGTTGGGTGATGGTCTGGCCCGTCTGCGCGGAGAAGACCCGACTCAAATAAAAATGACTGCACCCAATCCGCTTGCCCAGTTCCTCCAGCGATGGCGGCGTGGCGAGATTTTGTTTCAACAGGAAGATTACCTGCTCGACACGCTCCTGCGCGAGTCGCTGCTGGCGAGTGCAGAACAGTTCCTCCTCCGGCGGCGCTTGCACGAGAAACGTGACCGCTAATTCCAATGCCTTGCACTGATACCACACCGGTTGGGCGGCCGCATACACCGGCGGCTGACGCAGCGTGGCGATGGTCTGCAATTGTTGGGTCGTCAATCGCACAGTGGTACCGGTGACATGTTCACAAGGACAGCCGTCCACGGCGGCGCGCACCACCGAATGCAACATTGCCTTCGTTTCGCTGAGATGCCTGGCGAGGAAGGGACAGGAAAATTCCACCGTGAGAAACTGGTGCTGCTCGCCCGCGGTGCGCTTCGCCGTCAGCGGTTCGTCCGTGCGATGATAGAACCCGACCGTATTTGGTGTGAATTCCGTTCGCCCGCCGCGGCCTTCCACGAAACCGTGACCCCCGAGATTCAGACACAATTCGACGCAGCCGGGATGAAAACTCGCCGCCCAGTCGAATTCACGTTTGGCTAGGAAGTCATGCCACTCGATGCTGTAACCCACACCGCGAAAACTGCCGAACAACGGCTGCCAGCCTGCGCCCACGTCACGCCACGCGCTGGCCTCGGAAAACGCCACGCCGGGACGGTTGGCACGACGGCGGGCGGGCGCGGGGTTTGAATTGTTACTCATCGTTGTAGCGCGTTTGATTGCAGCGTGGGTGGATATTCGGCGAAGAGTCCGGCGCTGGCAAGGGGTGAACGCGTCGCCGACCAGCAAAACAAATCACTCCGCCACGAAAAAACCGCCCGACTCGCGACGGTCTGTGAACGGTCTATGGCCTTTGTCGGCGGAGTTCCGGATGCACGGCGGCCACGGCGGCCTCGCGATCGAATGGCTCGCCAATAAAACGTGCCAGCCGCTCGGCGCCGGTGGCGGGGTCGGTCAGCAATTCCCCGTAGTTCACCGCCAGCGTGCGCATCTCCAGTCGCTCGGCGATGAGCTTTTGCACTCGCTGGAGTTGCGCCCGGTACGTCTCCGCTAATCTCCGTTCATCCAACTCGGCGCCCCGGTTACCCTGGCGGGCGAGCATGGCGCGCTGGGAGGCGATGACTTCATTCAAACTCCGCTCCATCAAAATCACGCGATAATGCTCGGTGCGCGGTAGAAAGGGCAGGAGTTGCGCGACGATTTTGACCACCTTGCCGCGTGCCTCGGGAAGCCAGGAGGCGTCGCTGGCCAGATTCAGAACCTTTTCGAATTCCAGATAGCCCAGCGGATTGTCCTCGTCGGCGCCGCGCTTGGCATCGGTCAAAGCTACGCGTCCGCCGGCTACCAAGAGTTGCATCATCAAGGAAGTACCACTGCGCGGCAGACCAGCGACCACAGTGATGATATGGTGGGAATTCACCTCCGGGCCAAACGATGCGGGCAAGGCTTCGGATTCCGCCGGCGGAGCCTCCAAGTCGCAGGCGGTGAGCGGGGCTTCAATTTTAGCCAAGTTAGGAACAGCGGCGGTGTTTGACCGTTGGCGTTCGGCCAGTTCATTGCGCAGCGAAAGCGCCCGGCCTTCGTGCGCGAATGCTGATTCAGGCCGGTTTAAATGATGGCGGTAAAGTTTGCCGAGCGCTTCGTGCGCAGTCAGGTTGCGCGGGCTTTGGGCGATGGCCACCCGCAGTTCCTGCTCCGCTTCAGGGAACCGATTTGTTTCCATCAAGGCCTGCCCCAGCCGTGCGTGCAAACCTGGTTGAAAATAAAGCAGGCTGAGCGATTCGGTCGCCGAGGCAATGGCCAGATCAAACCGACCGGCCTTGAAATGGAGATCGGCCAACTGGCCATGGACGCTGGGACTTTCCCGATCGCCTTCTAGTAGTTTCTCCAGCAGCTTCCGGGCGGCGTCCAGATCGCCGAGTTCCGCCAGCGCGCCGGCCATGCGTTGCTGCAGGCTGTTGCCGGGAATAGTGGTCGTAGCTAATGTTTCGAGCCGGCGGCGGGCTTCGGCGGGACGTTTTTCCAGCAGCGCCTGGCTGACCATCAACCATTCCATTAACAATGGCCGGCCATGGGTCAGTTCCTGCAACTGACGCTCTTCAAAGCGCGCGCGGTTGTTTTCGTCGGCGGGGTCGGCATCCGCCGCCGGCGGCTCGGCGTTGGCTTGGGCGGCTTCGCGCCGGGCCAGTTCCGCCTGCGCCTCGCCTTGATACTTTGCAAGGCGGCGGGCCAGTTCTTCGATGGCCGTGCGCCGACGGACCACCTGGCGGAGCGCTGCGAGACAGTCAATCAAAAGCAGGCCGAACCGATGTTCCGTGGGCCAGCGCGTCCAGATTTCCTCCGCCAACGCCGCCGCCTCGCCACAGCAATTGCCGTCGCGGTAAGAGCGGGCGAGGTTGTATTTTAGTTCGCGGACACATTCCGCCACCGTCTGCTGCACATTCCGCCCCGGCGGCGCAACGTAACCCAGTTCCACCAGTTGTTTGAAAGCCGCCGCCGAGGCTACGGGATCAAGTCGCGTTTCCGGTGAATGAGTTCCCGCTTCGCCCGGAACGGTGTCCCAAGTTTCAATTGGCTCGACGAGTGGTGATTCCTTGAACGCGGTCAACAGGACCTTGCCATCCATGTCTTTGCCGGGGGGTAGACCGAACAGGGTTAGAATCGTCGGGCAAATATCGAGCAGACTCGCCCCAAGAATGGATTCATTCGACCGCAGGCCCGGACCTTTCAGACAAAGAATGCCGAAGTGGCGGTGTTCCACCGCCGGGCCGGCGGGCTCCGCCGGTATGTAATCGGGCCGCTGCTCATCAGGATGAAACCCATGATCGCTCATCAGGATGACGGTTGTGTCGGCATCGGCCAATCCCAACAGCGTGCCGAGCATCGCGTCGTGGTACCGATAGGCATTGGCGATGACCGACTGGTAAATGGCGAAGTCCGGTTCTGTGACTTGGGGCAATCGCGGCGGATGATACCGCATGAACGCGTGACCAAAGTGATCAAGGCCGGTGTAGTAAATGGCCGCGAAATCCCACGGCTGCGTTTCCAAAAGCTCCGTGGCGACCGCATGAACCGACATGGTTTCCGCGATAATCTTGCCGAGGGTATGCAGGCGCTTGTCATTGGCCTGATCTACCCGCTCATATTCTGGAACAAACAGGCGGATGAATTCACCAGTCAACTCCATGGGATTGACGCGTAATTCGCCAAGTGACGCGGCAAGTGACGCGGGATGAACGGTGCCCACGGGCAACGGCGGATTCCCCCCGGGCTGGCCGCCCGGTTGGGAGAAATGGTTTGACACCATCACGCCGTTGATCGGTTCGGCGGGATGCGACGGCCACCAACCAACAACGATGGAGCGGTGACCGGTTTGGTTAAGAATGTTCCAGATGGCTTTGGTGTTACGTGAAAGCAGGCTGATGGGGCGAACCCCGGCTCCATCCGGCAGCGGCTCGGTAAAACCGTGAATCCCATGTTTGTAGGCCCGTTTACCGGTGGCGATGGAGGTCCAGAGCATCGGGCTGAGCACAGGATACAGCGTGGCGAGGTTGCCGCGCAGGCCGTCAGCGATGAGGCGAGAGAGATTCGGCATCTGCCCGGCATCGAGCAGGGGTTGGATGACCTTCCAATCCGCCGCGTCCCAGCCGATGAGCAACACGCGCGGTTTAGGCATGAAAGCAGGAAGCAAAATGCGGATTGGCCGCTATGAAAGCCAATCCGCAGAGAAATTCATTGGAATAATTATCGCCGGCGGAGCAATCAAGACTGGCCGGTGGGTTGGTGATTCTGACGCCACTTGCGCAAGCCCCGCGCCCCCAGCATTAGTGCTCCCAGAACCATGAAGGCGGCAGAACTGGGTTCAGGCACCGCCGACTGCCCCATCGTGGGTTTGAGGCCCGTGTTATCGTACGCGTAACCAAGGATGGTCACATTCGGCCCCCCGGCATTGTAGCCCGCCATGCTCAAACTAATCTCCACCCAGCCATAACGCAGCGCATTACCTTGCGTGCTATCGCTAAAAACCCACGCCAAGTACCGATTAGCATAGCCGTTGAGCGGGGTTTGCAGTCCTCCATCGTTAGCGGTGCCGACCGCAACATTACCGAAACTCCCGGCGCCTTGATTCCAAGTCGCTCCAAACAACTGGGGCGAGGCGAAACCAGGCGCGTTACCCCGAATGCCACCGAGTGCACCACCACCCAGATCTCCGGCTTTAACCGAGCGGTAATTGATCGTGTTAGATCCGGGTTGAGTGTAAGTGACCCGAGATTCTCGCACAAAACCGATGTTGGCCGTGCCGGGCACATCAAAGAGAAACTCATTCGATCCCGCTCCACCATAACCCACGACAACCGGACTGGAGTTCAAATCCGTATAAATGATGTCGGCCTGACCCGTTTGTGGCAGGGTCACGGCCCCTGCAGCCAGTGCCAGCAGCGAAGCCAAGTTGGCCGTATGAGTTTGATCAGCGATCGACGCAACGGAGTTGGATGGAGTATTCATATTGCTTTCATGACTGCTACGAAGGTTCGCTAATTGATATGCGCCAGTTTCCACTTCCGAAATCAACTGTCAAGCGCAGAATTTCGGGTTCAACCGCCCCGAAAGTTTGGCAAGGTCACAACCTCGACGCTAACCGGGTTGGTCCAATCCGAATCCGCCCGCCACCATTGCGCGAGCAATTCCGGGAAGTTGCTCCCTAAAATTGCCGGCTGGGGTTTTGGCCGCAAGAACTGCGACACGCTTGCTTCCTAGATTGCACTGCATCCAAGGAAGACCTGTCCGTGCAAATCAACGGTTGCGGTTGCGCAGGCCAACCAGCATCAATCCGCCCACCAAACCCAATACCAAGGTGGATGGCTCCGGGATTGGCTGGGCTGTGACCAAGATTCCGTCAAAGCATCCGAAGCTGGCGGAATTATCGGCCCCGCTGGTGGTCATGCCCAACTGTAGTGTGTAATTGCCGGCAGCCAAGGCGGTCCATTGCCAAGGAGTCCAACCCGGTGCTGACGACGCTGGGGTCAAAGTTGTTTCCGGGCTTCCAGATGTTTCCGACCACAGCGTTGCCACCAAGTTTTGGTCGTTATCAAGGATGCGAACCCACGCCGAATCAAGTGGTTCGCTGTCGCCGTTGAAGAAGAAGGACCGGCCAGAAACTGTGTCAGCCAGATTCAAGCTGAAGCTCTGGCTCACAATCAGATTGTAGGTTTCGTTGCCGATAAAATTCGCGTTGACCCGCGTGTTCAAAGACAGGAAGCGATACCCATCTGCGGCGGTGAGCGCGGGATCGAATCCCCAAGCTTCGCCCCAAGAACTCACGGTTCGAGCAACTCCGGCGGGGCGCGAGAACGGTTCGGTGGCCCGCACACCGACGTCATTTTGAACCGTCCAGCCAAGGATATCCCACGACTCAAAGCTACCGTTGACCAAGCCGGCGCGGAGGATTCCCGGCGCGGCCAATAACGTCATTCCGATGCCCAGCCAAATTGCAAAACGGGTTTTCATATTTCATGAATACAATCTACCTAATCCAAGAATCTGCAACCACGGATAGACCCGAAAACACTTTCCGTTCTTATACGGATGGCTTGTCGGGTCAGTTCGCAGCTAGGTAAGTTCATGCAACTTTCCCACCGATGCCCCGCAGCACAAAAGGCGGGAACCCCTCCCAAGATTTCAACAGATACGCGACGTCAAAGAATTTGGTTGCGGGTCTATTCATCCTGCCAAGCTTTGAGTCGCTGACTAGCGACGGCAGCTCGCGGCGTCAACGCCGTGCTGTTCGAGAGAAAGGTCTGATAATACTGAATCAAGGCGTTGGTGTCGCGTTCGCGCCAGGCGATACCTCCGAGACCAAAAAGCGCGCTTTGCGAAAAATCAGGTTTCTTGAGCAGTTCTTGGTAGTCGCGGCGGGCATCATCAAAGCGGCCTGATTGCAGCGCGGCGATGGCGCGAAACAAACGGGCATTATCATCCGTCGGCAACAGGGTCAGGGCGCGCGTCAGCGTTAGCATGGCAACCTTGAGTTCGCCCTGCCGCAATTCCGCCAATCCTTGCTTCACGAGCCAGTCAACCCGGTTCGGATCGCGTTGTAGCAGCAAACCCCGCCATTTCAACTCGGCCGGAAACAGACCGGCAGTGGCGCAGAGATCTGCGGCAGTGACGAGAACTTCGTTTGCCTGCTGATGGGTTGACGCAAACTGATCGAGATAGGCAACGGCTTCGTTCGTCTGTCCCGTTCGGCGCAGGGCGACGGTGCGGATGAGGAGCAGTTGCGCCAATGCGGGGCCGTCAAGCGGGGCGGCGGGCAGACCTTCAGTCAACGCGAGGGCGGCGGCAAAGTTGCCCAAACGGTTCTGGCTTTGCGCCTGCCCTAATTTAGGCGCAACCCAGTCCGGGGCTAATTCCGCGCACCGCGCGAAGGCAGCCAGCGCCTGATGCAGCTGGCCGGCGTCGAGATACATCCGGCCGGATTGGAGCAGGAAAGTCGGTTCGTCTACGGGACCGCATCGGCTGATGACCTCCACCCAGCTTTCGTACTTACCGAGCACATTCGCAAATGCATCCCGCGTCCACGCCAAAGTGAGCCGGCTGGGTTCGCCTTTCTGTCGCCGCGTGGCAAATTCCAAGTTGATGCGGGCGGCCAGATTTTCGGGATCGAAAGCGATGGCGCGCTGAAACCATTCAGTGGCCGCTGCTGCCCGCCCGCGCCGCGCTGCTTGCACCCCCCAATGGTTCAGCGCTTTGGCGTAAACGCCCGCCAGCATCGTTGCCGTGTCGTTCTCACGACTCGACAATCTCAAAGATTTCAGCGGCGGACGCGACCACCGTGCCACACGTTTTCGGCTGGCCTCGAATTGCGCCACCCGGGAAGCCAGTTGCCCGGTCCATCGTTGCTGCCAGACTTGCTCGTTGTCGTTTTCCGCCTCCGCCGTTGTCACGCGAATGGCCGGCGGCTCATGCTGCCGCGGCGCCAGTCGCTGAATCCAACCGTGCGGTTCAGCGGCGAAATCTTCAAAAAAGAAGCCGGAACTCGGATGGAGATAGACCACCGGTTCATTGGTCGCAACTTGCCGGATGAAGGCCAGCATCTGGGCCGGGTCATAGGAATCCACATGGTTGGTCGGCGGCGGTTCCGGCCACCGAGACGCGTAATCGCGGGCCAGACGACGATGGTATCCCGGCCAAGGTAGCGAGTGCGTGTCGATCAGCATTGGATTTTTTTCGCCGCCATGAGCGCCCAGTTCGGCCCGCAGCAGGAGCAACGGGCGAGGCTCATCGCTTAGCACCGCCACCTTGCCGACAGGCAGATCGTCATAGAGCTGACGGGCGAACTCGCGGAACGCGCGGCCATTGGTCAATTGAATGGCCCCCAGATTCTTCCAAATCAATGTTGTGGGCAGCAAACCCACCAGGCACAGCGCCGCAAATGCCGGCCATTTCGCCGGTCGCCGCGATCCGCGCGGTCGCCCAAACAGCAGCAGATAACCCGCGCAGTAACCGGTTACCATCGCCCAGGTAAAATTGTAAATCAGCAGCGACGACCTCAGCTCCAGTTGGCGTGGAATGATCGCCGGTTCGAACACGATCCAGAGTGAGGTGAGGAGAAACAGTCCATGAATGAAATGGCCCGTGGCTTTGGCGAGGAATATCCCCAGCCGGGTGTCATCGGCAAATTGCACTGTATGGGACGTCCACCGGACGGCAAGAATCAGGAACGGAAGCAATCCGGTTATGATCAGCAGCCGAAACACCGGACTTTGCATCAGTCGCAGCGCGTGCCTCTGCGACTGCAAATGGGTTTTCAAGGCCAGCCAGAAATTCAACGGTTCGTCGCCGGAGCGACTCAACAGGGTTGGCAACCATAGATACACGCTAAGGCCGACCAATCCCCACCCGGTCATGCGCAACAGGAAGCGCGGATCGAGGAACGGAGTGATGCCTTTCACCCAGATAATCGCTGCCAGAACCACAGGGAAGTACCCGACCATAACCCAGTCGTTGGCCATTCCGGCGGCATAGACCCAGGCGCAACGTGAAAGCCAAAACTGTTCCTGGGTGAGGCGAAATTCAAGCAGGCAGCGAATGGCATATGCGAAACACAGCAAACTAATCATCGCGCCCGTCGCGGAGGTGGCGTTTTCCCAGAAGCCCAACTGCAACCCGCACCCCAGCGCAGCCAGCACCGGCGGAATCCAGGCCGTCGGGGTGGAAAGAATCGAATCCCATGCGTTCTGTTTGAACGCGCTTTTCGGCAAAATATCCTGCCGCAGGAGCGCAACCGATCGGGCAAGGAGCACCAGCACCAAACCGGCACCCCCGGCCGTAAATAGATTCAGCGCGAGCGGAATCCAGGCCGCGGGCAAAACGCGAAAGGGGAAAGAAACCGCCCGGGACAGTGGTTGTTCGAGTTCCGGCCGCCAGATCCATCCGGAGCTCCACGCAACGGTGCCCAGACTGGCAAAGGAGATCCAGTGATTGAGCGTGAGGCAATAGACCAGCATTCCTCCGGCCCCGATCAGCCAAGGCAGTTTTGTCAAAACGAAACGATTGCCGGTGACTCCGGTTTTATCCGTAGTCATTTGTGACCGGCTTTGCTGGAGGTTTAGAATCATCGCCGCGCCCGCAAGGGCAGCATGATTGTTGCGAGGGATGCAATTGGGGGCAAGGCGCGAATCAGCAAGGTTGTCCGTATCGCCCCGTAGGCGACGTCCGCCGGATCAGGCGCACCATGCGGGGCGCCCCGCGCAATCCGTCCGTTTGCGGATTTTACGAAGCGCTCTGGTTCACGAAGCTAGATCCGCAGAAATAGTTTTCGCCGGTACATCCAATAAAGAATCAACCAGAAGACTAACATGATCGCCGCGCCAAGGAAAAACGGTTCATAAACGTCGCCCAGCAGCTTGAAGAAGTCCTGACCAAGATTGGTCTTTAGATTGGCCAGGATGAAGCCATCGAACAAATGCGCGATGCAATACGCGGCGATCGAGTTCATACCGATGACGGTCAGCGGAAAGGCCCACCGCCGAAGGCCAATGATATCCACCACCGCATAGAAGCCTGCCAGCAGCAGGAAACACCAACCACCGCTGAACAACGTCCAACTCGGAGTCCAAATGCGCTTGACCACGGGACAAATGCCAAGCGCGCCACACAGCCAGCCAGACGCCACCCCAATGAACCCAGCGATGACCAGCCATTTCACCTTGGCCCAGGGCGCGGGGGCGCTACGCATCACGCTGCCCGCGATGAGACCCAGTATCATTGTGCCCAGCGTCGGGATAAAACTGAGCGTGGAGTAGCCGCCGCCATTGTCGAGAAACGGGCTTTTCCGCGGGAAGAGATTCATCCACCACGTGTCGAAGGCCCACGCGAGATTACTATTTTTCTGCCAGTGGGTGGCAAAGCCCGTCAGCCCGAATTCACCCAGCCAATTCTCCGAAACTCCCACCTTTGCGTAGTCGAAGCCAGCCGCCGGCAGCGGATACAGCGCAAATGCAGCCCAGTAACCGACCAGCAGCAGGGCGAGTGCGATCCATTGGTCGCGCACGGGGCGAAACCCGAGCAGGAACAGGAAGCCGTAACCAAGTCCGATCTGGCTCAGCGTGTCCTCAAACGTCCAGTTGGTTTGTTGCGCGCCGAGCGACCGGAGGAAAACGCCCAACAGAATCAGCACCAGCGCCCGCCAGAAAGCATGGAGACTCATCAACAGCTGGCTTTGTCCGCGCGCGGCCCGGCTGGCGATGGAGAATGGCAGCGCCACGCCGACCATGAACGAGAAGGAGGGTTGGATCAGGTCATGCAAGGAACAACCGGTCCATGCGGCGTGGGATTGGTGGTGGCAAAGGAAATGCCAAAAGCCGCTCTCGGGCAATGCGCGGGCCACGCGGCAAAAATGAAACACCTCCCCCATCATCAGGAACATGACGAAACCACGATACGCATCGAGGGAGTTCAGACGCGGCGGTAATTCTTTGGGTGCGGGTTGGCTCATATCAGACTGGCCGTGTTGATATGGCTCTCCCCGCCCCTTGAAAAGAAAAAACAGCGGGCACAGTAGCCAATCATTCCGTCTTGGCCTGTTTTTTCAACTCGCGTTCCCGCAACCACGCGAAGATCACCGGGGTTACAATCAGGATATGAATCAAGCTGCTCAGCATGCCGCCGATGACTGGCGTTGCGAGCGGCTTCATCACCTCCGCGCCCTGGCGATGACTCCACATGATGGGCAGCAAGCTCGCGACGATCGTGGCGACAGTCATCACCTTCGGACGCAAGCGCAGCCGCGC
The DNA here is from genome assembly GCA_020848635.1 of Limisphaerales bacterium. GTDB lineage: Bacteria > Verrucomicrobiota > Verrucomicrobiia > Limisphaerales > JADLHS01 > JADLHS01. Next base: position 2,795 of record JADLHS010000092.1, on the reverse strand, counting down.
GCCGTCTTTCACGGCTTGAATCAAATCTGCTGAATTGAACAACGCGCCGCGTTCCTCCATGCGCTTCTTCAACGTCTCCTCGAGATACACCACCATCACTACACCCGTCTGCACAGCAGTTCCGAAGAGCGCGATGTAGCCGACCCACACAGCACCATTGAAGTTGTAGCCGAGCAGCTTCTGAAGGAACACCCCGCCACTCAACGCGAACGGCACGGCCAGCAGCACATGCGCCGCCTCCGCCGCGCTGTGATAAACCATGTAGAGCATCACGAAGATGATCAGCATCACCGCCGGGAAAACGATCTGCATCGTCTGAGTGAAGCGCCGCTGGTTTTCGTATTCGCCGGTCATCTTGTAGGTGATGCTGCCCCAGTTCATTTTCTTGAGCGCTGACTCCACCTCGTTCACAAACCCGCCAAGATCGCGGTCCTGCACATTGGCCTGCACGTAAGCGCGCAACCGTCCGTTCTCGCTGGCGATTTCGTTCGCGCCCACTTCCCGCGTAATCGTCGCCACCATTGCGAGTGGAATGTAGGCTGCGGCTGCACCTGCGCTCGGCGCAGCTGAACTCTTCACCGCCTCAGCGCCGCCGCCCATTCCGCCGCCAGCCGCAGCACCACCGCCAGCCGCAGCACCACCGCCAGAGCTTTCCGCCGCGCCACCACTCATGCCCGACTTCGTCGCTATGAGGATGCGCCCGATCTTCTCAATGTCATCGCGCTCGCCACGTTCCAGCCTTACCTGAATCGGATACCGCTCGCGACCTTCAATGGTCACACTGACATTCTTGCCGCCGATCCCCACTTCCACCGCGTCCAGCACATCGCGTGCGCTCAAGCCGTAGCGCGCCATCGCCCGCCGATCCACCTTCACGTTCAGATACGGCTTGCCCTGCACGCGCGACGGCGACACGCCTGCCGCGCCGGGAATTTGTTTCACCACAGCTTCGACCTCGAACGCCTTCTGTTGCAGCGCGTCGAGATTATCGCCGTAAATCTTCACGCCCACCTGAGCGCGAATGCCTGTGTAGAGCATCAGGATGCGGTTCTCGATCGGCTGCAAGAATGCCGGCACGTAGCCCGGCACGACCTTCATCTTCTCGGTCAACTCCGCCTTGAGCTTCTCGACCGTCATGCCGTCGCGCCACGCGGGATTGCGCACCACGCGCGGCAGCTTGATAAAGCCGAGCACTGTGCGGTTCGTCGAAATCCATTCGGGTTTGAGCGTGATGGTCGTCTCCAACATCTCCGTCGGCGCGGGATCGGTCGGCGTCTCAAAACGACCTGACTTGCCCGCGACCGTCTCGATCTCTGGCATGCCCGCCATCACCTCATCCTGCCACGCCATCACGCGCTGGATTTCCGAGAGGCTTGTCTTGGGCAACAGCACCGGCATGTAAAGCAAGCTGCCCTCGTTCAGTGGCGGCATGAACTCCTTGCCGAAACCCTGCACCAGATTCGCCGTGCCTTGCCAGCCAGCGTCGCGAATGTCTTTCACCCACGCGCGCGGCAACCCGAACGCCATGAACAATGCAGACGCGAGCAACATGGCCGCCGCGCTGATGACGGTCTTGCGATGATTGAGCGCCCAGCTCAACACGGGATCATAAATCTTCAGGAGCAGCCGCATGATGATGTTGCGGTCCTCGCTGTGGAACGGCCCGCGCACGAGCAAACTGCAGAGCACCGGCACGAGCGTGACGGCAAGCAGCGTCGAGCCGACCATCGCGAACGTCTTCGTCCATGCGAGCGGATGGAACAGCTTGCCCTCCTGTCCCGACAACGCGAACACCGGCACGAACGCGAGAATGATGATCGCCATCGCGAAGAAAATCGGGCGGCCTACTTGTTGGCAGGCGGCGAGCGTGACGTTCAATGTTTCAGCCGACGTGAGCCGGCTACCTTTCTCCTCCTCGGCCCGCTCGCAATGGCGGATGACATTTTCCGTCACCACAATCGCCGCATCCACCAGCACGCCGATGGCGATGGCGATGCCGGTGAGCGACATGATGTTGCTCGTGATGCCGAATTCCTTCATCAGCAGGAACGAGATGAGAATCGAGATCGGCAGCGGCAGCGTGACGATGAGGATGCTGCGGAAGTGCCAGAGGAAAATGATATGTGCGAGCGTGACGAGAATGATTTCCTCCAACAACGCATGCTTAAGCGTGTCAATCGTGCGGTCAATCAGCGTGCTGCGGTCGTAAAACGGTTTGATGGAAATGCCCGGCGGCAGACTCGGCGCAATCTCCGCAATGCGCTCCTTTACGCGTTCGATGACCGCCTTGGCGTTTTCGCCCGTGCGCATCACCACCGTGCCACCGACGGCTTCTGCGCCATTCACGTCCAGTGCGCCGCGCCGGAAATCGCCCCCGATCTGCACTGTCGCGATGTCCTTGAGATAAATCGGCGTGCCCTCCACGGCCTTCACCGCGATGAGTTCCAAGTCCTCCGTGTTCGCCACCAACCCGATGCCGCGCAGCACGAACTCCGCACCGTTCTCCTCGATGACTTTGCCGCCGACGTTTAGATTCGCGTTCTGCACCGCGCCCATGACTTCGCCCAGCGACACGTTGGCCGCGCGCATTTTGGTGGAACTGAGTTCGATCTGATATTGCTTCACGAAGCCGCCGATGCTTGCGACTTCGGCCACGCCTTGCACACTCGAGAGTTGATAGCGCACGAACCAATCCTGCGTCGCGCGCAATTTACCTAGGTCGTAGCCACCGCCGGGCGCTTTCGCGGGGTCAACTTGCAGATAGTATTGATAGACCCAACCGAGACCGCTCGCAT
>JADLHS010000091.1 GCA_020848635.1 Limisphaerales bacterium | reverse complement strand
GGAATTTGTTCTCGCCTGCCGCGGGCAAAATCGGGATGCTCAAACTTGTGAACTTCGCCATTCGAAGACTTTTCGAAATGCATCATTCGAGCAACCTCAGTCCAGTGCCGTTTCCGTTCGAACGCGATTCGCCATGCCAACAATGACCAGAATTCGTCCGCTGATCGTCCGCGGAATTGTGCTGTTTACGTTGCTGGCCGGACTCGCCCTTGCCCACGCGCTTGATCTCAAGAACGCCGTAATCGTCACGCCTCCCGACCTTTCCGGTCCCGAGCGGAAGGCGGTGACGATGCTGGTGGATGAAATCGAGAAACGCACGCAAGTGCGCTTGCCGGCCATGATCGTGTGGCCTTCGTCGAATGCGCCCGTGATTGCCATCGGCAACCGATCAATGCTCAGGGAATTCGCCGGACCCTATTCCAAGGAATTCTTGGCGGTGCGGAAAGCCATCGGCCCGGAAGGCTACCGGCTCTGCGTCAGGCGTGGAGCGGCGAGTTCGGGTGTATTTGTTGTAGGTGACGATGCGCGCGGCGTTCTGTTCGGGGTGGGAAGGCTATTGCGCGAACTGCACCTGCAGCGGGACAGCGTGAAGCTGGCGGATGATCTGGACCTTGCCACCGCGCCAAAATATCCGCTGCGCGGACATCAACTCGGCTACCGGCCCAAGACGCATTCCTACGACGCCTGGGATTTGCCCATTTGGGAGCAATACATCCGCGACCTCGCCGTCTTCGGCTGCAATGCGATCGAGCTGATCCCGCCGCGATCGGACGATGACGCCACCAGCCCGCATTTTCCGCGGCCGCCGATGGAGATGATGACCGGTATGTCCGGGCTCGCCGAATCCTACGGCCTCGATGTGTGGGTTTGGTATCCGGCGTTGGACAAGGATTATTCCGATCCGCAAACGGTCGAATCCGCGTTGCGCGAATGGGGTGAGGTTTTTTCCAAGCTGCCGCGACTTGATGCGGTGTTTGTCCCGGGCGGGGATCCGGGGCATACGCCTCCGAAACTGCTCATGCCGCTGCTGGCGAAGCAAACCGAGAATTTGCACCGCACCCATCCCAAGGCGCAAATGTGGGTTTCGCCGCAGGGCTTCACCCAGCAATGGTGGGATGAGTTCATGACCATCGTGCGCGAGGAACAGCCGGCGTGGCTCACCGGCATTGTTTTCGGCCCGCAGGTGCGGCTCGATACCGTGAAACTCCGGGCCTTGCTGCCGGCGAAATATCAACTGCGCCACTACCCCGACATAACCCACAACCGGCAATGCCAGTTCCCGGTTGCCGACTGGGATACCGCCTTTGCGATCGCCGAGGCGCGCGAGTGTGTGAACCCGCGACCGCGCGCCTACGCGAACATCTTCCGCATCTTTCAGCTGCCAACCATCGGCTTCATCACCTACTCGGAAGGCTGCAACGACGACGTGAACAAAGCCGTCTGGTCCGGATTGGGCTGGGATCCGGATCGCGACGTGACCGAAATCCTCCGTGACTACGGACGCTATTTTATCGGCGACCAATTCGCGGATGAGTTCGCGCAAGGTGTGCTCGCGCTCGAAGAAAACTGGCGCGGCCCCGCGCTGGCCAACCGCGGCATCGAAACAACCTGGCAACAGTTTCAAGCGATGGAGCGCAAAGGCGGACCGCCGGTGCGCGCGAAATGGCGTTTTCAGATGGCGATGTTTCGAGCCGCCTGTGACGCGTATGTCAAGCAGCGCCTCGAGTACGAGCAGGACTTGGAAAGGGAGGCCATTGCGCGGCTGCAACAAGCCCCGGAGATAGGTTCGCTCGCCATGATTGACACGGCGCAGACGACGCTCGACCGCGCACGGACGAATCGCGTGGCCAGGGATTTGTGTGGGCAGGTTTACGCTCTCGGCGATGCGTTATTCCAGAGCATCCGTATGCAACTGAGCGTGGAGCGCCATCGCGCCATCGCCCCCGACCGCGGGGCGACCCTCGACACCATTGATCTACCGCTTAACAACCGGCTCTGGCTCACCGCCCGTTTCCGCGCCATACGCAACTTGCCGGACGAAGCGTCGCGTCTCGCGGCTATCCGTGAAATCGTGAACTGGACCGACCCCGGCCCGGGTGGGTTCTACGATGATCTCGGCGACGTGACGCGCCAGCCACATCTCGTGCGCAATCCGAATCCGGAGGTCGATCCCTCCAACTTGGATTCGGCATTCGTCGGGTTCGCGGATCAAAAAGGTCGGATCACGGAACCGGAAAATCTGGATAGCGCGCTGCGTTACTCCTGGCTCAATCACGCGGAAACCTTGCGCGGCACACCACTGCGGATGCGCTACGAGCAACTCGATCCCAACGCGAGCTACCGCGTGCGCGTCGTCTATGGCGGCGACAGTTTGCAAAAACCCATCCGCCTCGTTGCTAATGACACGATTGAAATCCATCCGCTGATGCCGAAGCCGCAGCCGATCAAGCCGGTCGAGTTCATCATCCCGCGCGCCGCCACGGCAAAGGGTGAATTGACTTTGAGTTGGAATGGCGACGCGGCCTTGGGCGGCAACGGCCGCGGCTGCCAGGTTTCGGAAGTGTGGTTGATCAAGGAATCGCCGGCTGCTGCGCGCTAAACCACCCGGAGGCAGTTACAAAGCTATGAAATCCAAACGACCCGCTGCACCTCGTTCCCGATGGAAGAACCCCGTCAAAGCCAAATTGAAGAATGGCCAACCTGTGTTCGGTTTCACCATCAGTGTGAATAACGTCGAGGTTGCCGCCCAGGCTGCCAATCTCGGCTTTGATTTCATCTGGCTGGAAATGGAACACGCTCCGCTCAGCTTGGAAACCGTGCGCAATGTCGTGCTCGCCACGCGCGGCCTGCCGGCGGTGCCGTTTGCTCGGCCGCCCGTGAACGAGGTTTGGACGGCCAAACGCCTGTTGGACACTGGCGTGCTGGGCGTAATTTTTCCGTTCACCAGCACCCCAGAGCTGGCGCGGCGGGCGGCGCTGGCGTGCCGCTATCCGACGCGTGGGTTGCGCGGTTCGGGCGCTGGTCTCGCCCAGTTTCGGTGGCCCGCGCCGGAAGGCTATTACGATTTTGCGGATGAAAATGTGATGGTGGTCACCATCGTCGAAGACGTTCCTGGATTGGCCAATGTCGAAGAAATCGCCGCCACGCCGGGCATTGACGTCCTGTTCATTGGCACGAGCGACCTGTCTTTTGCGCTCGGCCTGCGCGGGGATCAAAATCATCCCAAACTCGACGCAGCCATCGCCAAGATCGTCGCGGCGGGAAAGAAACATGGCAAAGTCCTGGGTCGGCCGGCGGGCACGCCGGAGCAGGTTAAACGGTTTCAGAAGCAGGGTTTTCTCTTTTTCCAAGCGCCCACCGACCTCGACTTCATGGCTGCGGGAGCCGCTCGCTACCTCGAGCCGTGGGGCCGGGCCCAACGCTCGGCGTTTTCCGGAGGCATATGATTGCTGGTCCGCTGAAAGCCCTGCGTGTCACGTTGGTTCTTGGGGTGTGGACCTCCCGCTGTCTGGCCGCGACTCCGGCGGAAACTTCGGATGGCCAAGACCGACCCAACCCGCACCGGGTGTACAGCCATTTGCTTGATCCGCGCGAACACCCTGATTACGACCGGCGGGCGGTGAAGCCGCCGACTTGGGCGACATTCAAGCATCGAACGCAGTTCACCACGTTGCGTGGCTTCAACGTGCAGGACGACCGGATCACCGGCTACGCGGAGGAGTTGGAGAAGTACACCCGAACTTACGAACTCGGCGACGTCATCTGGCCGGCGTACCCGATTTTATTTGCGAAAAATGTCGGGGATCTGGCCGATGAAATTAAACGCCGCGATCTTTACCTTTTTGACGTTTGGGGCTACGTGCCGGGGTCCGGTTCGGGTGGGTATTGGCAGCAATTCAAGGTGCCGACCGAGGCCCTCGCCACCTTGGAAGCGAAGTTGGGCGAGCGCTGGTTGGGAACGGATGTCGGCGAACAGGATGGGCGCTACATCGGCGGCTACGCGGACCAGATGACGCCGGCTTCGGCGAGTCGTTTGGAGCAGTACTTCAATTTCCAGCGCCACTTCGAACGCATGGGTGACGATCTCGGCCACAAGCACGCGACGCTCGTCTCCCTGAATTTCGGCCACTATCTGCTCAAGGAAGGCACCTACACCTTGATCGGGGCGGAGACGGCCCAGGGCTTGCCAAATAACCAGGTGTATTACGCCTTCATTCGCGGCGCGGGCAAACAATACGGCGTGCCGTGGTTCGGCAATGCGAGCGTATTCAACCGCTGGGGCTACAAAACGTACGGCTCGGCCGGCGGTACCGGTGGGGAAACGCACGGATCGACCAAAGGCACGAGCCTGAGCTTGCTGAAGCGTCTCCTGTACTCGCATATACTCTACAACAGTGTCACCGTCGGCTTCGAGAGCGGCTGGTTTGATGGCGAACGACTTTCCCCCATCGGTCACATCCAGCGGTCAGCTCAGCGTTGGGTGAAGGCGCACGGTCAGCCCGGCGTGATGCACACCCCCGTCGCGTTGTTCCTGGATTATTATTCGGGGTGGACTTTTCCCCGGCACCTTTACACGGACAAGGTCTATCGCGTTTGGGGCAATATGCCGTACGAGCGGGGCGATTATCTGACGGACGCTGTGCTCAACCTGCTTTATCCCGGCTACCAGGACTCGTCCTACTTCCATGATGAATCAGGATTTCTCGTGCCCACTCCTTTCGGCGACATGGCGGATTGCCTGTTGAGCGATGCGCCCCAGTGGTTGTTGGCCCGCTATCCGGTGGTCGTCGTGGCCGGTGAACTTCGTGGGGGACGCGAAACCTTGGAAAAGCTTCTGAAATATGCTGCTGACGGCGGACACTTGGTCATCACTGCGGGGAATCTCGCCACGCTTAATCCTTCCAATCCTCCGGAAGGGCCGTTCGCTTTCAAGGCCCCTCGTGCGGTGTCTGTCGGCGGCAAACGAATTGAGGAGGCAGACATGCAAATCTATACGCTGGCCCACTCCCCGAACGATCAGGTGCTCGCCCGCTACGGAGACCAGCCAGCGGTCGTCCGGATGAATTACTTCAAGGGAACCATCACCACGTTCGCGTCACCCTTCGGTGTCACCGCCTCCGCGACTTCCGCCAGCATTCGCAGTGAAGTGGACAAACCGCTCCCCAAACCTTACACGATGCTGAATCACGTTCGCCGTATCCTTGGTGAGGTTCTGCAGGAGCAGCAACTCTTCGAGGTTGGCACGAACCTGAGCTTCATTACCTGCCGGCGGGGTCCGGGTGAATTTACTCTCGGGATTGCAAACAATTCCTGGCGCGAGTTGCCATTCACGATCGTGTCCCATTGCGGCCCCATCCATTTCCTTCGCGAGCTGCCGCTCGATCAGTCGGAACACGGTGCCGTGG
>JADLHS010000090.1 GCA_020848635.1 Limisphaerales bacterium | reverse complement strand
TTGGCGAGTTGATCCAGAAACTCCTTCTCGCCCGGCGTAAGTTTTGCCAGCGGTGATTCCCCTTCGCCCGGTCGGGAAAAGAACTGGACGACGCGCCGGGCCAGTTGCGGGGTCATCGGCGAACCACCGCTGTAAACGTCGCGAATGGCTTCCACCAACCGCGCCGAGGCCGTGCGCTTGAGCAGATAACCGCTGGCGCCGGCCTTGAATGATTTGAACAGGGAATCACTGTCTTCATAAACGGTAAGCATCAGGAATTGCACGGCCGGCGCCGCCGTCTTGAGCTGGCGAACGCATTCCACCCCGTTCATGCCCGGCAGATTGATATCCATCAGGACAACGTCCGGCGCGTGCCGCGGGATTTCCTTCAGCGCGGTCTCCGCGTCCGGGTAGTCGCCGGTTAAGCGGAGCGTGGGATTGCGGCGGATTAGCGCTGACAGGCTCGTCCGGATGCCTTCATCATCATCCACAATGGCCACTTTGATCTGCATGTCGTCAATTAGAGTCGCACCCATGCGTTCTTAGTGCCACTCTCAGTATTCGGGGTGCAACCGCATGAATATGCGTCAAAAACCGTTCCGGCACAAACATTCTCAAACCCCAACCCGACCGGGAAGGATTGTCAGCAGTCGCACGGCTGTCCCCTGCCCTAACGCGGTCTCGACGGTCAAGGCCGCACCGATGTTGCCCGCCCGCCGGCGCATGTTGCCAAGGCCGTTGCCCTTGGCGGGCGACTTGGGCCCGTTGGCCGCGAATCCCCGGCCATCGTCCGCCACGACGATTTCCAACGTTGACCCGCTGACTTTCGCACTGACCCGGACTTCTTTGGCCCCAGCGTGCCGAAGCGCGTTGGTCAACGCTTCCTTCACGATGAGAAAAATATTGTGACGCACGTCTGGCGGCAACGGGCGGGCCGGCAGATCCGGCGGCAAGTCGAGCCGGCAGCGAACGGGATCGTTCTCAAACAACTCGTTGGCAAAATGTGCGATGTACTCCACCAGGCTTTGCAGGGAATCGCTGCCCGGCCGCACGGCCCAGACAATTTCCTCCAACGCCCGGACGGTCTGGGCGGCCGATTGCGCCAGCTTGATCGCATGCGTTTCGACCTGCGCCGGATAATTTCGGTCCGACTTGACGAGATCGCTCAACAGCGAGATGCGCGTGAGCGATGACCCCAGATCGTCGTGCAAATCCTGCGCAATTCGGGCGCGTTCGCGCTCCACCGTACGTTCCTGCTCCAGTTGCAGAAGCTGCCGTTGGACCTTTCTTTTTTCAAAGAATCGCCCCGCCCCGCCCACCGCCACCAGAAGCCCCAGCACCAGGCCTCCGTTAAACCACCATGTCTCCCAGAAGCGATGGACAATAAAATCATTAAACGAGGTCGCAATCGCCATGTCGCTGAAGATCCAGCCGTTGCCGCCGCCGCCATGGCGCAGCCGGATCTGATCGAAAGCGGCGTCCGCCTTGAACTTTGTGGTGAGGCTTTCCGGTTGGTTTTCATCCGTCGCTCCGCGGCTGAGTCTTGGGCTGAGCCACACTGTAATGAGATCGTCGCCGCCAGGAACGTATTGGACTTTGAAGAGGATAGTGCGTTTCAGGTCATGTCGCGGCAGTTCATAGGGTTTGAAAAGCCCCAAGCCAGCGGCCTCGGGTTCCGAGGACTTGAGATCATATTCACCAGCCAGGCGATTGGAGGGCCCGGTCTCCGACGCAAAGCACGCGGAATATCCCCACGCATCCGGCGCATTGCCTACGGCGAGGCGATATTCGTTGCCGACAAATAGTTGAAACAACGCGTAATAGTCCTCCGCCGCCGCGTCTGATAGCGGGTCAATGCGAAACTTGAAATAGAGGGCGTCGTTGGCCGTGTCATCCCGCTTTACCGCCCCTCCCAAAATGTCAATGCCCTCGGGCGTCTTGTGGATCACCCGCGCGCCCGCATCGCTCCAGAGAATCGTGGCCGGTGCCGCGAACGAGACACCGAGAAGGAAGATCGCCGTCAGACCGGGCACGACGCAACTCTGGAGCGCCCGCCGACCAGCCAGCCAGTTACCCGCATGGAGCATGGCTCGATGAGCCACTGTCCCCCCGCATGCCAGAACTATTTTGGAGGTTGCCGCCACTTTCCAATTGGGTTGCATCGCGATTGCTTGGATTCCCGCCGGCTGGCGGTTTTCCATCGAAGCCTGCCAGCAGCTTCACACCGGGGGAATACCAATCTTTCACGGCCGCAACTCGTTCGGCAGCTTAACCCACTGCGCCAGTAGCGCGGCAGTCAGCATGCAGCCACCGCCGGCCATAACCGCGTGAACGAGATTGCCGTGAAGCAAGTTCTTCACAAGCGGACCGAACGTGAGCGCGGCCAGGATTTCCGGGAGCACGATGAAGAAGTTAAAGATGCCCATGTAAACGCCCATCCGCTCCGCGGGCAGCGCGCCGGCGAGAATCGCATAGGGCATGGACAGAATTGAAGCCCACGCCACGCCACCCAACGCCAGCGCCACGAGCAGCAGATGCTTTTGCTCCTCGCCATGAATAAATCCCACCGCCAGCAAACCCACCCCGCCCACCGCCAGACACCCGCCGTGAATCCGCCGCCGATCAAACGTCCGCGCCAGGGCCATCAACGCAAACGCCGCGATAAAGGTCACGGCGTCCTTCACCGCGTAACAAACCCCCGCCCACTCGGCACCGGCTTTGAACACCGGCGAATTTGGGTCGCTGCTGCCGAAAATAACCGGCACGGCGTTCGAGAAGTGCAACCACATGCAGAATAAACCGAGCCAGGTGAAGAATTGCACCAGCGCGAGCCGCTTCATCGTGCCGGGCATTTTGGCCAAGGCATCGATAATTTCCCCCGCGAAATGACGCAGGCCGCCGCTCGCCGCTTTTCGGCGACGAAAGGCTTCCAGATCATCCGGCGGGTATTCCTTGCTCGTGAAGACGGTCCATAAAACCGCGCCCAGAAATGCCGCCGCGCCGACGTAGAAGGAGATTCTTACGTTCGGCGGAATGGTGTTCGCCCCGCTGGTGTCGCTGCTGACGTGAAACCAGTTCTTCAAAATGTAGGGCAGTATGCCCGCAATCACCGCGCCGACTCCAATGAAGAAACTTTGCGTCGCGAAACCGGTCCCGCGCTGTTCCTCCGGCAGTTTGTCCGCCACATATGCGCGGAACGGTTCCATGCTCACGTTGATCGAAGCATCCAAAATCCACAATAACCCCGCCGCCATCCAGAGCGCGCTGCAATTCGGCATCGCGATCAGCGCGAACGAACTCAAGAGCGCCCCCACGAGAAAATAGGGCCGCCGCCGCCCCAATGCCCCCCAGGTGCGGTCGCTCATTGCGCCGATAATCGGCTGCACGATAAAGCCGGTGAGCGGCGCCGCCAGCCAGAGCAGCGGAATCTGGGAATCCGACGCGCCGAGGTATTTGTAGATGGGACTCATGTTCGCCATCTGCAGGCCCCAGCCAAACTGGATGCCGAGAAAACCAAAGCTCATATTCCAGATTTGCCAGAAGCTTAAGGGCGGTTTTTGCATGAGGCGTTCTTGGTCTGAGTGGCCGAGTTAGTTGACATTCAGCAGTTCGCCAAGCACCGAGGCAAGCCAAATTGAGGTTTCGGCTTCGGGATCAGTTGCGGCGGCGGACACAAGTCGAGTTACATCGTAGGCCAGCCCGCGCAGCGCGTCCTACCGCATCTTTGTGCGGTGAAGGTTCGGCGCGCAACGATTGCGTGGCGGCCCTGGGTTTGACGCAGGAGCGGGCAGCGCGTCTGGACTTCACTCGGGTACCATTTGGCCCACCCCAGCCGTGCCGGCCCGCGGATTTCGTTAGGGTTACACCCCATAGCCCGGCGCCGGTCCATGACCTAGCGTAAGGGTGGCGATCAAACGAAAGCCAAATAGGAAACTCCCATATGAAACCAAACTCACTGCTCCTCTCGTGCCTGGCCGGCGCCGCGCTCGCGGTAGGCTGCAACAAAACAGAAACCACCGCCGAGCAACTCGACAAGGTTCAGGCCGAAACCAAACAAGCCGTGCAGGATTTGAAGGACTATACCTTCGCGCAAAAGGGTGAATTCACCGAGGCCATGCGCCGCCAGTTGACCGAGATCAACCGGGACTTGGACCAACTCTCCGCCAAAGTCGAAATGGCCAGCGAGGCGGCCAAAGCCGAAGCCAAGCCGAAACTGCAGGCGTTGCGCGAACAAGCCGCGAAGTTGAACCAGCAACTGGACGAAACCGGGAACGCTACCGAGTCCACTTGGGAAAGTGTCAAAACTGGTTCCAAGCAAGCGTTCAAAGATTTCAAAGACGGATTTCAACAGGCCCGCCAGTGGGTGAGCGACAAAATCGCCCCATGAGGGGGCAAGGAAAGCTGAAGGATGCGAAGAGCGTATTCAAACATCGAACTCGTCCTCGGCGCAGTCCTTCTGATCACCCTGACGGGTTGCGTTGACGGGCCGCAACACCGGGAAGTTTATGCGGCGGGCGGTGGGGTCGGGCTGCAAGACGACTATGTGTATTACCCCGGTTACCAGATTTATTACAGCAGCACCCGCCGCCAATACCTGTATCTGGAAAGCAACGCTTGGGTATCGCGCCCGGCGCCGCCGCGGGTTTCAGTTGACGTGCTGCTGGCCTCGCCGTCAGTCAGGCTCGATTTCCACGACGCCCCGTCCATCCATCACGCGACGGTTGTGAAGCAGTACCCGAAGAAATGGAAGCCGACCGGATTGAGCCCGAACAACGGAAATGGCGACAAGGCCAATGGAAAAAGAAACGACCGGGGAGACGGCAGGTAATTGCCCAACCGCATTTCAGCGGCAGACGGTGTGCGGGAAGGTTCTTTCATTGCTATGAATACATCCAAGATTTGTTTGATTCCAGCCATCGCCGTCCCCGCTCGCCACGCATCCAGAAGGTGGCTGGCCGCAGCGCTGGTCGGACTCCTCGGTGTCAGTTGTGATCTCGCCAGCAGTTGGGCACAACAAGCCGAAAACGATACGCCCGGGACACAAATACTCACCCGCGGGCCGGTGCATGAGGCGTTTGCCGGCATGGTCGCCTTCAATCCCGATCCCGGGCTTGTGGTGACCAAAGCCCCGCCCGAGGGGATCGAAGAAGTGCCGCCCGATGAGCGACCGGAGGGGGACAATGTCGCTTGGATTCCGGGTTACTGGGCTTGGGATGACGAACGAACCGACTTCCTTTGGGTCAGCGGCACCTGGCGCGCTCTGCCACCCGGTCGCCAATGGATGGCAGGGTATTGGGCGAAAACCCCACAGGGCTACCAGTGGACTTCCGGGTATTGGGCAGACGCCACCGCGCGGGAAATAACTTATCTACCCCCACCGCCCGCGACCGTGGAAGCGGGGCCGAACATCGCCGCCCCATCAGTTGACTACACATGGTCGCCCGGCTGCTGGCTGTGGTATCAGGGGCGTTATGCCTGGGGGCCCGGCTATTGGGCGCAGGGGCGGGCGGATTGGGATTGGATGCCCGCGCATTATGCCTGGTCGCCGCGCGGGTTCATCTTCGTCGGTGGTTACTGGGATTATCCGGTACCACGGCGCGGAGTGCTCTTTGCTCCGGTTTATTTTGATGCCGGAGTGTATTCCCGACGGGGCTACTACTACTCGCCCACGATCGCAATTGATCTGGGAGTGTTCACGGACCATCTCTTCTTGCGGCCACGTTTTTGCCACTACTACTTCGGGGACTACTATGCCACGAGCTATGCCCAAGGCGGGTTCTACGCCGCGTTCGCTTTCCAATCCAGCCGCTACGGCTACGACCCGATCTATTCGCATCAACGCTGGACGCACCGCCTGGACAGGGAGTGGGAGCATCGCGCCGAGGCGGCCTACCAATACCGCCGCGACAACGAAACCGCCCGACCACCGCGCACCTGGGCCGCCCAAAAGAACATCAATCCGGGCACGGCGGAGTCCAAACAGAACCACGTAATGGTGGCGACCTCCATTGACCAGCTAGCCCACCGAAAGGACGGGGCCGTGCGATTCCAGCCGGTGGCGAAGGAAGAGAGGCAGAAGTTGGCCCAACGCGGCCAGGCAGTTCAGAAGTCGCGCGATGAACGGCGAACACTGGAGGCCAAGGCCGTAGCCCCGACCACCCAAAGGCCGGGCGCGGCCTTTGAGCCGGCCAAAGTCCCGATTTCCAGATCCCCGCTTGTGGGCAAGTCGGCCAGTCAGTTCGGAAGAAAACCGTCACCGCCCAAGTCGCCGCCGACACCCAAACCGAATTTAGGCGTACCATCCAAGCCTGAAAGTTCCGGTCGCCCGCCAAACGTGGACCGGAGTGATCCTCAATCCGAACCGCGCAAAGCGCAGGCGGAGGACGCGGTCGCGCCCAGGCAAATCGAAGCCGCCCCGCGCGAATGGCAGGTTCAACCAGCAATGCGACAGCGGGCGAACACCCCGGCAGTAAAAGCGAGCGAAGAATCGCCGCGAAACACAAGTGGAATGGAACCGCAAGCGCAGCGCATTTCGGAACAACCCGCCCCGGCCAGGCCGGGCGCAGGTGAAAAAGGCGCAACGAAACTCTTGAAAAGCGACCGTCAGAAACAAGAACAAGGGAGGTTTTCACCACACGAGAAACCGACTGCACCGTGACAACCCCAATACATTATGCTTACGCACCGAATAACACTCTTGGTGGCAATCGGCTTGGTGCTGGGCAGCGCCTCCACAGCCTTGGCCCAAGTGGATCCTTACCCCCGCAGCCTGCTTCAACTCGGCTACGACCAGACCCTGTCGGGCACGGGCCCCCAATCGCTTTACGCCTACTATTACTACAACAACCCTACGTTCCTGCGCACCAACATGGCGCTCCGCATGGCGGTCGCTCCAGTGTACCTCTACAGCGAACTTGGGTTCCGCCAAGTTTTGCCCCGCACCGATGTCGGCATCGGCATTAGAGGCGGCGCCTTCGGGGAGAATTACTACGAAATCAACCAAGGCGACTACATCAAGGGCCAGAGTTTCGACGGGAGCGGGGGCGGCGCTTCGCTGAATCTCTATCACTTGCTCGACCCCGGTTACCTCATCCCGCTTAATGTCATCGTGCAAGGGGGCGGTGATTACACGGCCTATTCCGCCACCCATAAAACCGATGATCAATTCCAACTGCCCGAGGATGGCGGGAGCACCTTCGCCCGCGCGGGGCTGCGCTTTGCCGGCAAGGAGCCGATGCTGTACTCCGACCTGGCGATGGAAGTGTCCATCTGGTACGAGCAACAGTGGCGCTTTAACGAAGGCCCTTATGGTTTTGCGGGGGATCGGCAGGTCGTGCCCTCAACGGGCCTCTACTGGCTCTATGCCGGTTTGAACTATGCGTGGACCAACAGCGGAAACCAATTCACGTTTGCGTTGACCGCGGGCGGATCGGACAACGCGGATCGTTTCAGTGCCTACCGTCTGGGTGGAGTTCTGCCACTGGCTTCCGAGTTTCCTTTGACGCTGCCCGGATATTACTACCAGGAAATTTCGGCGCAGGGGTTTGTGCATCTAAGCGCCAGCTACGTCGCCCCGTTGTCCGCCGATCATCGCTGGCAGCTTCGGTTGGGCGCTGCCAGTGCATACGTGGATTATCTGCCCGGGTTCGAGCAACCCAATCACTGGAACACCGGCGTGGGCCCCAGCCTCTCCTTTACTTCCCGGAGCGAGGTGTGGCGTCTGATCCTGCGCTACGGTTACGGCTTCAATGCAATGCGCGACGGCCAGGAAGGCGCGCACAGCATCGGTTTGCTCTATCAATACAACTTCGAACGCCGCAAATACCGGAATGAAACCGCCAAGCGCACTGCCAGCGGCGACTGAACCGTTCGCCCTCGCCGCCGGGACGTTAAGACTCCCACCCGAGGCAGCGCCGGGCAGCGACTCCCCTTCCCCACCATCCCGCGCCGCCGCAGCGCCGAAAACGACCCCAGCCCAAATCGTTTTGATCGGGCTCGGCACGATTGCCTTCCTTTACTTTGCCCGGCCTTTGATCCTGCCTGTATTCATGGCTTGTTTTGCGGGAATGGCGCTAAAACCGCTCATCCGCTGGTTGTCTGGCTGGCACATTCCAGCCGCGCTTTCGGCCGCCGTCGTCCTTTGCCTGCTGGTGGCTGCAATCGGGATTGGCTTCTTCCAACTGGGCCGCCCCGCGTTGGCGTGGATGAATGAGGCGCCGCAACACATGGCCGAGTTGCGACAACGGGTTCAGAACATCTTCCCGCGGCTGGCGCGCCTCAGCCAGGCGGCAGCGGCGGTGAACAACTTGGGCGCATCGGAGGCGGAAAAGAATGAGGCGCAAAAGAAGTCGGCGACCGTGGAGGTCAACGACAGCCGGGGCACCGGCTCCATCCTTAATTGGACCGGGACTTTTCTGACGGGTGCCGGCGAGACGCTGGTATTGCTTTACCTTTTGCTGGCGTCGGGCGACCTGTTCCTGCAAAAGCTGGTGCATGTGATGCCCACGTTGCACGACAAAAGGCGCGCGGTCGAAATCAGCCACGAGATTCAGCAGAATATTTCCAATTATCTGTTCACCGTTTCGCTGATCAACCTCGGCATGGGCCTGATCGTGGGCGGCGGGCTTTACTTCATGGGCGTGCCCAATGCCGCCATGTGGGGCATGTTCGTAGCGGTGCTGAACTTCGTTCCCTACTTTGGCCCCGTCGCCGGCGTCATTGTGCTGGCCACGGTCGGCTTGCTGACTTTCGACACCTTGGTAAGGGGATTTCTGCCCCCCGCCTGGTATTTGTTGCTCCATTTGTTGGAAGCGAACCTGATCACGCCGGTGCTGCTCGGACGTCGCTTCACCCTGAATCCCGTGGTCATCTTTGTTTCGTTGATCTTCTGGACCTGGCTCTGGGGTGTGCCCGGTGCCTTGTTGTCCGTACCGATCCTGGTTTCGATCAAAGTCGTCTGCGACCGCGTCCCCGCGATGTCACCCGTCAGCGAACTACTTTCCCGCTGACCCAGCCAAGCAGATGTCCTCCGGCTACCACCCCAGGAGTTCAGGATCAATGCGAGAAGCGCCCAAGCGAATCAGGTTCACCCTATGCGCCACCCCAGCCTGAACGCTGCGGACGCTTGTCACGCGGTAAGTTTTCATTATTTGCCATGGACAGCTTTCGGCATTTTTCTTATTGTAGAAACATGAACCCGGCGAAAACTATTCCTTCGATTTGCCGCTTCGCGACAAGAAACCTATTCCCCTTCACCCTGCTCGGGTGCGCACTCCTGGCGCCCAACATCCGGGCACAGGATACATGGGATTTGCTCCCCGATGTGCCGTTTCCTTACGGCATCAGCGCGGGCGGCGGGCTCGCGACCGACGCCACGTTCCTCTACGCCGCAGATTTGAGCGGCGACGGCGGCGCCGACTTCATTGACTTGAACAACGACGGCAACTTCTCGCCGGGCGAGGCACTCCAGGAACTCGGCATCCCAAACGGCTCGGTTCGGTTCGCCCGGTTAGATCCGGCAACGGGCACGTGGGCTACGCTTCCCACGCTGCATCCCACAGGTGTGGCTGGTGACAACTTCTCCGCCGGGGATCTAACCGGCGGATTGTTCGTCGCCGGCGGTCGCCTCTTTTACTACCAGTATCGCGCTGGGCCCAACCGCTGCGCCCTGTACAATTACGATCTCGCCCAAGGCCTGGCTGGTTCGTGGACCGAAGTGTGGAATCTCACGCCGAGCGAAGCGCTGCTGGATCTGAATGCCGGCATGGTGGGGGTGGATACGGTCTCCGGGCCGGCGATCCTCCATCACACCGGTGGGGGTGGCTATCAGTTTGCGCGCGCCACTGGTCTTACGAATGGCAGCCCAGTCCACACATTACTGACGCCGTCGTGGCCGTTTAGCGGAGCGCATTTTCCCCGCAACGGGAGCTGGGCTTATGATCGCCTACGGGGACGGCTCTTTCACATGAGCGGCAACCAGCTTCTCCAATGGGAACCTAACGCCGCCTACGCCCCGGCAGGTTTGCTTGAGGCCCTTCCAAATGGCACCGACGACCTCGCGTTGCCCTCTACTCGCATCACGTCCTTAAAGAACACACTGGGATGGAATCCCGGGGGGCCGGAGGGTGATCCCGGCGTGAGCTTGTGGGGGAATTCGATTGTCGTCGTAAACGATCCCACAGGCCATGCGGGCGGTCCCGGCGGCGAGGACACCGGCGCGAATGTGCTTTATCTCACGCGCGGCGAAACCTCCGTGGATGGCTGGCCGTTCAACGAAGGCCGTGGCTTGGTGAACAACGGCCATTTCGCGCGCTTTTTCCCCGGCACCGGCGCGGCTCAGAGCCTTCCGGATGCGCCCTTCCACATAGGCAAAGGCAGCGCTGCCGCGTATCTCAATGGCTGGGTATATCTGACCCAAGGGGAAACGCGGACCTCAGCCGACGACACGGGCAACGTCAGCCCGCTCAACGGCGACGGCGTGCGGTATCCGGGCAAGGGTTTCGCGCGCTTCGGCATCCGGCCCACCACCATCCCCGGATCACCGATTCTTCCGCTGCGTGAACACTTGGCCGCCGGCTTCGTCACGCTCATCGCACCATCGGACACTGGCACTAGCACCGCGCCGCTGTTCGATCAGAACTGGGATTCCTTGTTCCAAGCGGCCACAAACAATCCGGCGGATGTCATTATCGAATTCTCCGGGGCCACGTCCGTTGGTGCGGCACGCGCGCGCTTCGGTGACACCACGCACGAGTGGTCGCTGGCCGCCGCCAATTCGCTGGCTGATCTGACGGCAGGCATGGGGAGTTTCACGAATCTCTGCGGGCCGTTAACCGTCACCAACGGCGAGGTCGCGTGGCGCGAGTGGAATGCGACGCCAGTCACGCGACGCTATTTCCGTTTCCGTGTTGCGCGTCCGAGTGGCTCGCCTGTGGAGATACGTGAACTGGAACTCCAGCGGCCTAAACCAGTCCATACAATTGTCATTGGCGGCGACAGCGTTGCGGTGAATCACCTGGAAATCACGCCCGTCAACCCGACCGTCCTGTCCGGCGGCACGCTGGCCTTGTTCGCCGAAGCCTCGCTGAGCCTCGGGCCGCAACGCTACAACGTCAGCACGCAGGCTGTCTGGTCGAGCAGCGCCGCCGCCGTGGCGACTGTGGGCGCGACGGGCCTTGTCTCCGCGCTCAGCGTGGGCGAGGCGCGGATTGGCAGTGTGTTCGACGCGCTTTCGGCCACCACGCGGGTCGCGGTGGTCACGGTGACGGCTCAGGACGACGATGTGGCGGTGGGGTGGATTCAGCGGTTGCCCAGCCTGCCGTACACCTGGGGCAGCACGAACGCCACCCGCCAAGGCTGGCCGGCTGCGGGTGCGCCGGTCACATGGCGCGCGCAGGTGAAAAACTGGTATCCGTTCGTGCGAACGAACGTCGGTTACCGCTGGCTTGTGAACGGCGCGGTCGCGGCCAGCGGCACGACGGACCTTGCGCCGCGCGCGTGGACGGGCGTGGACTTGGCGCGCCCCTGGTCGTTCACCCGCGAGACGCTGCGTTTCGAAGTAGACCCCGATAACGTTCTCCCCGAATTCTCCGAAACCAACAACACGGTTTCCACCTGGACCGACGCTATCACCGTCGGGTTCTGGGTGGAGCAAACGGTTTATGATTACTTCCACCAGCATCAGCACGAGTTGGGCGACGGCGCGAACGGCTGGGAAGACTGGGCGCAGCGCCAAGTGGCACGCTGGAACGCAATGTTTGCCGCCGCCGTGGACCCGATCGACGCGCCGCAAGGCGTCCTGGACCGCATCCGGATTGACAAGATCACGCTGCTCCCCGACGGCGCGCTCCCGCTGGCCGGAGGGATCGCGGGAAACAATCCCGACAACAACGATCGCACGGTGGACCTCGTCTGGGGCTTCCAATCCGCGGGCTTGCTGAGCGGCGACTTCTACGCCAACCACACCGACCGCGCAGACTGGAATGCCTTTTATTACGAAGGCTCACTCATCCATGAACTCGGACACGCGCGCTACCTCATTGATGGCTACGGTTTCAACGTCGGCGACACCGCGGACAATCCACGCGTCTTCGTGGAACACAACGGACAACCCATTGGCGGCACCCCCTGGCTGCCACGCTCCTACCCATGGTGGGATCACGTCCACATCATGCAGTCGGGCGTGGGCAACCCCTTCGATGGCTTGATGGGCTCGTACTACACGAGCATTGATCGCTACAGCGCGGTGGCGTTAAACCGGATTGCCGGACGCCGCGCGGTGGAGGGCAATTTCAACGCCCCCTATAACATCGGCGCGTTCATGAACGACCTGCCGGCCACGAACCAAATTCAGCTACTCGATGGCCACGGCCAACCAATCGCGGGCGCCACCGTCAGTGTGTACCGCGCGAGCGGCACTTCCGAGTGGTACGGCAAGCAGTTCGATGACACCCCGGATCTCACCTTCACCGCCGACACGCTGGGCCGCGTGAACGTCGGCCGGAATCCCTTTTCCGACGGTCCGCTCCAGCATACCTACGGCATCTCGACGATGGTGGCGTTGTTGAAGGCCGAAGCGGGCGGACGTACTGGATTCGCGTTCCTCAAAGCCGGTCTGTTCAACCTGGAATATTGGCGTGGCAATACAAATCAGGGCCGGTATTCACTCGTGTTTCCGATGCTCGGAGCCACGCGCGAACTCGCCGCAGTTCGCAGTTGGCCGGAAGGCGATGGCTGGCGCGGGCAAGTGATCACCGGCGGAGACACGCAGCCGGATTCGGTGACGGTGGCCGGCGAAGACGCCTTTTTTCAGGAAGGCTCGTGGTGGGTTTGGGTGCCGGGCGGTGCGGGTCCGCGACTGATTGCCACGAAGTGGCCAGCCACCCCAGCCGTTCAGGAATGGGTAAACTTTCCCACGGCGGCCCCCGCCCGACCCACGCTGGCTTTGCAATCTGCGCCCGGTACGCCGTCGCAACTCGAAATCACATGGCCCACTTTGCTCGGATACGCTTTCGACCTCGAAATCTCCGACGATCTATTGAATTGGACGCTGGCACCAAACAGCCGGGTTTTCGGCGTCGGCGATCCGTTCACCTCGATCCGGCCCAAGAACGCCCCCCAGAATTTCTTTCGCCTCCAAGTTTATCGGCTCGGAGATTGAGCCAGGGCGGAGCAAACGCTGAAAGGACGTCCGTTTGCAATGCCAACCTGAAGCCCTCGGATCCCGAGACTTTCTCGGGTGAAGGACCGGTCACTTTGGGAGATTGACTGGGCAACTCACAACGACACGACCATGGGGCGATGAACCCGTTGACAAGATCCACGACGCGGAGGCAGCTACGGGTGTGAATCGTTGACCCGCAGCGCTTCCCAGTCCGTCCGGTTCGCTGCGTTGATTTTGCCCCAGCGTTCAGGCGGATCTCAGAGGCTCCTGCTCAAGAACCGTCACCATGGCTGGGGGCAGAGCCGCAAGTAGATCAATTATCCGGAACCTTTCACGGTAGGGTTACACCCCATGGTTAAGCGCGGCGTGCCGGCATAACGTGAGTTGGCTTAACCCGCCCGACGGCGACCAGCCACAACGCAACCCAATCATAAAATATGAGTTCACTCACCAAACGCATCGTTGTTCTGCTCTTCCTTTCCACCCTACTGGCCGTCATCGGCATCAGTTGCAACACGGCCCATGGTTTTGGCAAGGACATGGAAAGCGCCGGCGAAAAGATTCAGAACGGGACAAAGTAACCACAGCCCACCAGCAGCCAAAGCTGCGAACGGGTTTCTGACTTTCGTCCTGCGCCGCGACTGCGGATGGGACTCAATCGTCTGCGGCGATGCAGCCGCATTACGCGTGCGAACACGGCTAAGTCCGCCGGTTCCGCTTCCTTTCAAACGTAGTCCGAACTGGCCGGGCGGGAACGGAAGCCGGCCAGGCTGCGGGGCTTGCCGGATCAGTCATGGCGATGAACTTCCCCAAACTCAAAACCCATCCGGCGACGGCGACGATCGCTGGCGAATGGGGATCGCGCCGCCACATCCAGGCGCTGGCCCTGATTGTCGCGACCGGCGGTGGCCTCTACCTTTGTTACCGGCTGGCCCTGCCCTTCCTGCCGGCGCTCGCTTGGGCCTTGGCGCTGGCCATCTTGTTCACTCCGTTCCACCGGTGGTTGGAATCAAAATTGAAGCACCCCGGCCTGACGGCGGCGTTCTCCGTCCTGATAGTGGGATTGATCGTAGTGGTGCCGGCAACCTTCGTCGCCCAACGGCTCATCATGGAATCCGCGCGCGGAGCGGAAATCATCAAAACTCGGGTCGAGTCCGGCGAGTGGCGGCGGGCGATAGAAGCGCAACCCCGCCTGGCACCGCTCGCCGACTGGATCGAACACAAAGTAGATCTGCCCGGAACGGTCAAAGCACTCGCCAGTTGGCTGACCACCACCGCCGGCGCCATCGTCAAGGGCTCCGTCGTCCAGGTGATCGGATTTTGCCTGACCTTCTATTTCCTGTTTTATTTCCTGCGCGACCATGGCGCGGCGCTCACGTCGCTGCGAGTGTTGTCACCCCTCTCCACGGCGGATATGGACCATCTGTTTCGGCGGGTCGCCGATACCATTTACGCCACGGTTTACGGAACGCTCGCCGTGTCTGCCGTGCAGGGGCTATTGGGCGGACTGATGTTTTGGTGGCTGGGCCTGCCCGCGCCGTTGCTTTGGGGCGTGGTAATGGGGTTGCTGGCCGCAGTGCCCGTGGTGGGTGCCTTTGTCGTTTGGATTCCGGCGGCGCTCTTTCTGGCGTTGGAAGGCAGTTGGGGTAAAGCCCTGATTCTGACTGCATGGGGCGCATTGGTCGTCGGCACCATTGACAACCTGCTGCGGCCCATCCTGGTGGGGAACCGGCTGCAGCTCCATACGCTCCTCGCCTTCATATCGGTGGTCGGCGGGCTGATGATGTTTGGCCCGCCCGGGCTCATTCTCGGTCCCGTTGCCCTCACGGTTACCACCGTGCTCCTGGAC
>JADLHS010000089.1 GCA_020848635.1 Limisphaerales bacterium | reverse complement strand
CCCGCCACCGCTGGCCGCCGCAGATCAAATACATCGTCGGCAACGAAGCCTGCGAACGCTTCAGTTACTACGGGATGAAAGGCATCCTCGCGCTCTACATCACCAATGTGCTGATGCAGACCCAGGACCAGGCCACAAATCTCATCCACCTATTCGGTTTTGCGAATTATTTCATGCCGCTGCTCGGGGCTTGGGTATCGGACCGGTTCTGGGGCCGGTACCACACCATCCTGTGGATTTCGCTCTTCTACTGCCTCGGCCACGGTGTGCTGGCGCTGAGTGATTTCATTCCGACGCACAATGGTAAAATGCTGACCCTTTTTATCGGCCTGGGCTTGATCGCTTTTGGATCGGGCGGCATCAAACCGTGCGTCTCGGCCTTCATGGGTGATCAATTCAAACCCGACCAGCGCCACTTGCTGCAAAAAGCCTACGCGGCGTTCTACTGGTCCATCAACCTCGGCTCGTTCTTCTCGTTCCTCATCATCCCTTTCATTCGCAAAACCTGGGGCTACAGTTGGGCGTTTGGCGTGCCGGGGATTTTTATGGCCGTCGCTACCCTTATCTTCTGGCTGGGCACCAAACATTACGTGCGGGTGCCGCCGGCGCGGGTTTCTGGCCGGGCGGGTTTCTTCAAGGTGTTATTCACGGCGCTAAATGGTGACAAGGAACGCCAGCCCGGTCAATCGTTCTGGGATCCGGCCCGGACCCGCTTCAGCGATGCCGATGTGGACGCGGCCAAATCCGTCGGACCGATCCTCGGGATCTTCGCGCTCATCCCCGTGTTCTGGGCGTTGTTCGACCAAACCTTCTCGACCTGGGTGTTGCAGGGGGAGAAAATGGTGCCGTTCAAGATCGGCAACTGGATCATTGGTCCCGAAGAGATGCTTTCCGCCAATCCGCTGCTCGTGATGCTGCTCATCCCCTTCATGACGCTGTGGCTTTACCCCGTGTTGGGCCGGTTGGCCTCGCCGCTGCGGCGTATGGCCTACGGCATGTTCCTCGCCGCGCTCTCCTATGTCGTCGTGGCCCTGCTCCAGGTGCGCCTCGACGCGGGCGCACAACTCAGCATTCTCTGGCAAACCGCGCCCTACCTCATTCTTACCATCGCCGAAGTGCTCATCTCCACCACGGGACTGGAATTCGCCTTCCGCGAAGCTGCGCCGGAAATGAAGAGCACCATCATGGGTTTCTGGAATCTGACTGTCGCTCTCGGGAATTTGCTCGTCAGCGGCATCACCGTCATCGCCGCCCGGCTTTTCGGCGGGGCGGACGGCCATTCCGTTTCCGTTTCACCGAAGATGTTTCTCTTCTATGCCGGCTTAACCTTCCTGGTGGCCATCGCCTTCAGTCTCGTCGCCACGCGCTATCGCTACCGTGATTCGGCGGCGGCGCTGGGGAGGTGACGTCGCCCACGTTCCTCTCACGGTTTGGGCCTCGGTTTCGGCGGTGGTCGGTGAATTTCCGCGTCAAACATCCCGGCCAGATAACTTTTTGCATCGTCCGGCGCCGCGAGATAGATGTTCCCCGGCAGGCGCGTGCCGGTGATAGGGCCAAATTCCACCCGCAAGGCGTAACCTTCATGGAAATCATGCGTCACCGATTGCCCCTGATCTTCCTTCCAACGCACCACCAAGCGGGGCGCATTTGTGCTCGTGGCCTCGATAATCAAGGTCTTGCCCGCGAGGTCTTCGGCCTGCTTGGCGAAAAAATCCACCGCCATGCCCGCATCGGGGGGCCACTTTGTCCCCCGCCATAGAACCAGCATGCCGCCCCTGATGGTCGCCCGTTGCATGGTAAAAGTCTGCCCGTTGATCTGCCCGGCCACGGGCGATTCCGGAATCTTTACTTCCGCTAGATTCAGCGTCCAGTTGGTGTCGGTCCTCGCCGGTGCGCCGGCCGCAACCAACGGCGAGGGAACAACGGCCAGCGAATTCGTTTCACTCCGCGACCCGTTGGGAAATTCGTGAAAAATCCTTCCGCGAAAAACCAACAGGGCCACGACCGCTGCGCAAACCATCAACCCGAGTGCCCAAGCCGCCCAAGGAAAGCGTTTTACCCGGATGGCCCGGCCAGCCTCCCCACCGCCATTCCCCGGCAGTGGAATGGTGCGCGATTGAACTTCCGACGCGGTGAGGACGAGGTTGGAGCCGCCAGGGACGGAGGCTTGGGGCACGACGAGGCTGCGAAAGCAGGTGGGGCAAGTCATCGAAGATCCGCTGCTGCCGGAGTCGCACGTAATGTGCTGGCCACAGACGGGACAGGCAAACTTGAATTCGCTCATGATTGAGACGACGTGCGTTGTTCGGTCACTTCGACAATGGCATTTCCGCTGCCAGCCTGCAACCCGTCAATTTGTTTGCTAATTCGATGCCCGGGGGGCGAGGCTCAAATCCCTCGCTATCCTGACCTCAGCTTGCCATGGGACAACCAGCCGAAAGACCCGGCCACCAGCGGGGCGGAATCGGTCGGATAACGCCACAGTTGAACTCCGCATCGAGACCTGGCGGCGAATCTCCCGATGATGAAGCAAGCTCCCGTATCAACCGACGCTTTCGTTATGGCGCTTCGGTCCTGGTCTGTTGGCTGGACACAGGGGTTGGCTGTCGGCTGAATGCGGAATCGAGAAGTTGAAGCTATGGAGCACGTTTTCGAGGATAAGTCCGTTTTGACCTTCCGCGTAATTTATGGTCAAACTAACCGTCGGCTACGGCCAATACTTATACAGAGTGCTGGCGTACGCATGATTGAACCACTGAACCTGAACTATGAATAGCGCCATGAAACGAGGGAAATTGGGCGTGTTGGTGGGCGGGGGCCCGGCCCCGGGGATCAACGGAGTCATCGCGGCGGCCACGATTGCCGGCATCAATGAGGGATTCGAAGTCATCGGCTTTCGCGACGGCTTCAAGTGGCTGGCGCAGGGCGACGCGCAGCATTACACGAAGCTGACGATTGACGACGTGAAATCCATCCACTTGCGTGGCGGTTCGATCCTTGGCACGGCGCGCACGAATCCGGCGAAATCGGAGACGAGCCTGCATAACGTGCTGGACGCGCTGCACAAGCTCGGCGTGACCGCGCTCGTGACCATCGGCGGCGACGATACCGCCTTCTCCGCCAGCTGCGTTTATCGTAAGGCGGCCGGCGCCATCCGGGTGGCGCATGTGCCCAAGACGATCGACAATGATCTCCCGTTGCCCGGTTCGACCCCCACATTTGGCTTCGAGACCGCGCGGCACAACGGCGTATTCATCGTCCGCAACCTCATCGAAGACGCCCGTACCACCTCGCGCTGGTACATCATCATCAGCATGGGGCGCGCGGCGGGCCATCTCGCGCTGGGCATCGGCAAGGCGGCCGCTGCGGCGATCACCATCATTCCAGAGGAATTTCGCGGCAAGCCCGTCACGGCCGAGGAAGTTGCCGATCTCATGATTGGTTCAATTATCAAGCGCCAGGCCGACGGATCGAATTACGGGGTGGCCGTGTTGGCGGAAGGGCTGATTGAATCCATGGGCGAGAAGGGGCTCGTGACCGCCGTACCGGGGGGGCAGTTGGATCGTTACGGCAAAGTCACCCGTGACGATCACGGGCATTTGCGTCTGGGGGAGATCGAATTCGGTCGCTTGATGAAGGACCTCGTCACTAGCCGGCTGGAACAACTCGGCCTCAAGATGACGCTGATTGACAAGGATCTGGGCTATGAACTGCGCTGCGCCGACCCGATTCCCTTCGACGGCGAATACACGCGCGATCTCGGCTACGGCGCGGTGAAGTTCATCCGTTCGCCCGCGGCCGGCAACTATGGTGCGATCATCAGCTTCATTGACGGCAAGCTCGTCCCGTTGCCGTTCGAGAAGATGCTGGATCCGAAGACCGGCCGTTTCACGGTTCGCAAGGTCAACGTAGATGGCGAAGCCTATGAGTGTGCCACCGAGTACATGATCCGTCTGGAAAAAATCGACTTCGAGGATCAGGCGCAACTTGCCAAGCTGGCAGCCACCGTTTCGCTGTCTCCCGAAAAATTCCGCGCGCGCTTTGGTTATCTGGTTGGTCTCGCGTAACACCGCCGCCTCGCCATGAAATCGCTTTCTGCCACGGAACTCGCCGGGTGCCTCGATGCTGCGTTCTGGAAACCCGCCGCCACGGCGAAGGAATTTGCGGCCTTTTGTGCCGGGGCGCGGGGAAAAAAGTTCCGCGCCGTCTGCGTGAACGGTTCACGCGTGGCCCTCGCCGCCGCCGGTTTAGAAGACAGCCCCGTGCAGGTCGTCGCGCTCATCGGTTTCCCGCTCGGCACGAGCGATGGTGACGTGAAGCGCTACGAAGCGGAAGTAGCGGTGGATTTTGGCGCGCAGGAAATCGAACTCGTGCTTAACCTCGGCGACCTTAAGAATGGGAACCACAAAGCCGTGATGCGCGAGCTGTGCGATGTCATCGAGGCGGTGGAGGAACGCCCTGTCTGTGTGGTGCTGGAGACGCGGGCGTTGACGCGGGCCGAGATTGCAAATGCCTGTGCGTTGATTTCCGATTCCGGGGCCAAAAGCGTCGCCACGGGTACGGATTTCTGGCCCGACACCCGGGTTTCGGTTGACGACGTGAAAGCCTTGCGCGAAGCCCTCGGCCCCAAGTTCATTGTGAAAGCCGCCGGAAATTTGCGCGACGCACAACTGGGGCTGGCTCTGATTGCGGCCGGCGCCACGCGGCTCGGCTCGACCCATCCCGGGGAGCTTTGCAAGGGGTGAGTGGGTGGTTATCGCCGCAGACGTCATTTGGTTTGACGTGACCGAAGCATCTCCTCGCCAACCAATGCCGGAGGCCGTGCGTAATGAACACCCTCTCAATTGGGCGCTGCCTTCTCGCCGCTCTCCTTGGCTCGTTGTCGTTGGTTTGGCTTCGGCGGCCCGTTGGGCCAATCTTACCGAACCGCTTTTGCCGCGAACCGGTACATGTCGCCGCGATAAATGGAGTCTTCCATCTCGATGATCAAATTCCTGCCGCAAAAGGAAACGCCCTCGACGCGAAACGCGGGCACCGGCTTCTCTAGGTTGAAGTGTTTCAATTGCGCGCCGTCCAATACCACCGCGCTCACCATCTGGTTGATCTCGGTCAGATGAATGCCATAGTCCTTCGCGAAAATGCCGTAGAGCGACTGCTCAAGGTTCTTGCGATGAATGTCCGGACAAAGCCCCAACGAAATATAGCGCATCTCCTTCATCAGCGGCACCCCATCGGCATAGCGAATCCGTTCGATTTCGCAATAGGGTCCCTTCAGCGTGAACTCGTGGCCATTTACCGTCTGCTGATGATCCGCGTTATGCAAATGAAACCCGGTCAACTTGGTGGCCGGTTTGCGCCCCGCCTCGACCATGTTTTTCGTGAAGCCAAAAATCCGGTTGATCGCCCGCACGACGGTTTGGTCTTTGACGAAGGTTCCTTTGCCTTTAACCCGGGTGACCCAGCCTTCCTTTTCCAATTCGTGGAGGGCCTTGCGCGCCGTGGTGTTGCTGACCTGAAATTGCTCAATGATCTCGTTTTCCGAAGGTACCGGCGAACCGGGCGGTAACGTTCCCATCTGAATCATGCCAATGACTTCGCGGCTGATCTGGAAATATTTTGGCGGGCTATGTTTTTCTGTGTTCACGCTATGAAGCTGACGCGGCCATTAAGAGATTACCCTCCCGTTCCTGTCAAGCCGCGTTGACCGGCGGGCCTTTGCGCTCGCCGCCGGCTACTTCGCCTGATAGACTACGGCATATCCGATGGTGAGCTTGCGGCCCTGGCTGCGCGCATCTGCATCCCCCCGCATAATCAGGCGCAAGGTGTGTTCGCCCGGCTTCAGGCCGTGGATGTGCCAGAGATCGTTGTCGTAGGTCTTCGGGACGATGTAGGCATCGGCCACCAGATCGACTTTGACGCCGTCCAGGTAAACGTCCGCTCGTCCACCCTCTTGGGAAAGCTCCCCGACCAGGGCCAGGCCGGTGCCGTTAAACCTGAGTGTCGCCTCGCTGCCCGCGCCGTCGGCTACCCGCGTCGCCAGCTTGTCGGACCAGGTGTAGCCAACCTTTTCCAGCCAATTGCCATTCCACTCCCATGCAGCGTCTGGGCACTTCAAAACCTTGGCCGGCACGCCAAAGGGGGAGAGCGCCAGCTTGGGCGCCTTGGGCGATTGCCGGGGGATGATGACCTCGGTTTCGCTCACCTTGCCACCAGCCCGCTGGATAATCTTGAGGGCGCGCGCCTCGGTGGACTTCACAATGTCGTTAAAGGAGTACTCGGTGAAATCGAACTTGGTGTCGGCGAGTTTGGCCAACTCGGGTTTGTATTGCTCGGGGATGTTCGCATAGCCGATCATCGCCCCCAGCACGCCGAGAGCGCTGGAGGGATTGCAATCGGAGTCCTGGCCGCAGCGCGTCGCGATTTCCATGGTCGGCTGCCAGTTGCCCTGCCCATAGAGCAGGCCAAATGCGATGTAGGCGCCATTGAGTTTGGCATCAATGTTGAAGTCACGAAACACGCCGTCGGGGCAGACATCGTTTTTGTCCCACTTTGATTCCACGCGCTGCCAGACCTTGCGCCAGTCCCGGGGCTCCTGCGCCGACCACGCAAGCAGGTCGCGGACGAGTTGGGCATAGGGACTTTTGGCCGGGATGCACGCCAGGCCGGCCTCCACGACTTTTCGTGGGTCGCTCTCGAAGTAGGCCGCCGTGTACATGCCGCAAACAAACATTCCGCCGTAGAGCCCGTCGCCATAGTTCATCACGCGGCCCACGCGGTCGCAGAATTGGTTCGCAACCCGCGGCAGGCCGGGACACATGATGCCGATGAAGTCCGCCTCGATCTGGAAATCAATATCGTCCGCGTGGATGTTGTAGCGCGGATCGCCCGACTGCGGTGCGGAAAGGCCGCGGTTAAGATTGCGGCGTGCCCCGGCGTTGGCGTGCCAGAGGTTGTATTGGGAATTCTTGAACGCCTCGCCGTAGTCGGCGGTGGTGGCGTCAAGGCCGATGGTGTCCATCACGCGCGCAAACGTCATTTCAACATAAAGGTCGTCCTGGACGATGGCGTTGTTGAGTTCGGCGGATTTGATCTCGCCTTCGTTGATTTTGCCCATGGACTTGAACTCGGTGGGCGCGCCGTAAACCACCCCGATCATCTGTCCCGCCCAGGCGCCGCGAATCTTGTCGCGCAGCACCTCCCGCGCGAGCGTGCGGGGGCTGGCGTGGGCGACGCTGGATTGTGCGAGCAGGCACCCAATGGCGGCGCACACGGTGAGCGAGCGAGCGGCCCGGGCGATTGAGGGGGGAATGACTGGGTCTTTCATATTATCAGACGGGGCCATGCTGGTTGACTCGGTCGAGGAAGTCGAGGCTGCAGGCCCGGGTAAATTGGGTCCCAGCATCGTATCGCCAGGGTTGGAGTGCGTGGCATGGGGTTGATCAAGTTTGGTTTTTGAACGGCCGATCGTGCGGAAGGGAGTGCTGATGATCCGTCATCAGTTCGGAACTGGATTCATAAACCCTCGACGCGGAAGAACTCATTGCTGAGATTGGTAGGTGAATAGTCGTAGCGATAATTGCCACTGCCCAACGCCACGGGCACGAGGCCGGGGATGAGGAAGAACGGTCCGGCGAGGTTTGTCGCCCGCCGCAGTTGGAACGACGACCACGGCCCTTGATTCTGGAAGTGAATCGCCAACTGAACGCCCGGAGATGTTTGCTTGATGGCGGTGATCGTGAGCAGGTTGGTCGGTTGGATCAGCAAATCGCCCAAGCTCTGACCGAGTTGGCCGTCGCGGAAAATATTTTGAATCTCGGTGGGCGTGAGCGCGCGTTTCCAAATGGCGAGGTCATCCATCATTCCCGAGAAATAGTTGCCGCCCGTCGGGCCTTCGCGGCCCACCGTGGCCGCTTGTCCGATTTTGACATTGGCGGTGAGCCCAGCTCCCGGCGTGTTGTCATTGCCCAGATGGCTGTCCATCAGTGCGCCGTTCAGATAAATCGCCGCGCGACCCGCGTTGCCAGCGTTGCCATTGTACGTCGCGGCAACATGCAGCCATTGGTTGGTTTGCAGGAAGGCCGTGGCAATCCCGGGGCGCGCGGCGTGGCCGTTGCTGTCGGTGATCTTGAAGCGCAGTTCGTTGTTGCCCTTGTCCAGATACAGCACGTAACAGTCGGTCGTGGAATCGAAGATCGCGCCGAAGCTCGTCGCCAGTTGGGCGGGCAGTTGGTCCAGCCATACCCACATGGAGAGCGACAACTCGTTCGCATTGAGATTGAGGTTGGCATTGGTGGGGATATTCACATAGGCGTTCGAACCGGCCAGTTGCAGACTGCCGCCGAGTTTGGCGGTGCTGCCATTCATCCAGTGCGAGATTCCGTCGTTGCGTACGAGCGTGGCGTGGTTGGTATGGTTGCTGTCCATCACCGACGTGGCGAACGCATTGGCAAGCCCGTCATCCAGTTTCCAGTACGCGACGAGGCGATCCGCCAGATACGTCGGCGCGGGCGGTGGATTGGTGATCACCACGATCGGCGGCGGAACCCCGCGCACCGCCCATGGGTCATCAGAGACAATCCCGTCCACGCCGAGGTTGATGAAGTTGGTAATTTCCGCACCACTATTGATCGTCCAGACGAACAGGGTCAACCCCATGCCGTGCGCGAGGCCGACTTCGTTGGCCGTGATGTTGCCGCCGGCCCACGAGACCATGCGCGCTCCGGCGTTGGTGATGCTGATCAGGTTCGCGGCGGTGAGCGTGCCGCTGCCGAGTGCGCACAACCGCAGATTCGGATCGAGCGCGTGGGCCGCGGCGAGGAAATTCCAATCGAAAGACTGGAGAATGATATTGGTTACGACGTTGAGGCGCTGAAATTCAGCCACGTAGCTCGCCGCCGCCCCTGCCTTGACCTCGATGAACGGAATTGCGGACGGCAGCGTGGTCGTGATCATTTCTTCCATCGTCGGGATTCGCTGGCCGGTGTAGCGCGGTGCAAACCAGGAGCCGGCGTCGAGCTGTTTCAATTGCACCAGCGTTTGGGATGCAATCGTCCCGGTGCCATCGGTGGTGCGATCCACGGTGAGATCATGCATGATCACGAACTTGCCGTCGCTGGTGATCTGCGCGTCCGTTTCCATCAAATCGGTCACCGCAAGCGAATTAGTGAAGGCCGCAAGGGTGTTTTCTGGTGCGTAAAGGGAGCCGCCGCGATGCGCAATGCTGATCACCGCCACGGCCGGCGATGGCAGCGCACCCGCGAGAACAATGAGGAAGAAAAACCAATGCCGGGATTGTAAGCGTAGCACGGATGCTTCTTAACGCACTAAGTTGTTGTGGTCAAACCTAATCGCATGTCAATATTTGTTGCCATCAAGCAAATTCCCAAGCGTGAGTTGCTGATGACGGTCAAAGTAAGGCACAATCGGCCGGCCCTATGGGAAAAACCGACAGCAAATGAGCGCAGACGAAAACAACCAAACGGCTGGAGCAAAAACTCCCGCCAATCCATTCCAACGGTTCGCCGAATTTTTCGCGACCACAAATTCACTTCGCAACATGTGCCTGGCCGGGTTGCTCATCAGCGGCGTGGTTGGCTGCGCGGCAAATTCTCGGCGCGGCTGCCCGGATAAAGCCTGCGGCTCAGGTTGCGCGCAGACTCCAATTCAATCTGGCTGGCAGTTGGTCTGGCAGGATGAGTTCAACGGCGACCAGGTGGACCTGGCCAAATGGGAGTTTGAAGTCAATGCCAAGGGCGGTGGCAACAATGAACTGCAGTATTACGTGACCAACAACGCCCGGGTGCAGGACGGCTTCCTCACTATTGAAGCGCGCAAAGGTGCGTACACCGGTCCGGAAGGTACGCGCGAGTTCACCTCCGCCCGCCTTCGCACCAAGGGGCACGGTGATTGGAAATATGGCCGCTTTGAGATCCGGGCCAAACTCCCGACGGGACAAGGCTATTGGCCCGCCATCTGGATGTTGCCGACGGACAATGCCTACGGGGCATGGCCGCATAGCGGAGAAATTGACATCATGGAACTCCTCGGCCACGAGCCCAATGTGGTCCACGGTACCTTGCATTACACGAATCCGGAAAGCCACCACGCCTACCGCGGAACGAATACCACGCTCGCCGCCGGGACGTTCGCGGATGCGTTTCACGTCTTCCGTCTGGATTGGGAACCCGCCGCGCTGCATTGGTATGTGGACGATCAGCACTTACTGACGCAGACCAACTGGACTTCCGGTTCGAATCCCTTTCCGGCCCCATTCGATCAACGCTTCCATCTCCTCCTGAATCTTGCCGTGGGCGGCAATTGGCCGGGCCCCCCTGACCCGCGCACCAGTTTCCCCCAATCCATGGTCGTGGATTACGTCCGGGTCTATCAGAAGCGATGAATGGGCTAAACGCCCCGACAATGCTGACAAAGCACCGGCTGACACCCTTGCTTACGCTGAGGCGGTTGGGAGCAAATCCCCGAAATCATCTGGCAAGCCCGAAACAAATCACCTTGACGCACTAAGAATCGAGCGCCACTCTGCCCGCATGCTTACCGCGTTAAACAAAACTTGGCGAACGAGTTCGTCCGCCGCCTTCAGCCTGCTTATGATGCTGACCACGCCGTTCGCTGCAATCGCCGCGGAGCCGCTCTCTCCCGTTGAAACGCTCATCAACCTCCCCCGTCCGCTGGTGATCGGTCATCGCGGCTACAACCAAATCGCCCCCGAAAACACGCTGCCCTCGTTCAAGCTCGCAAAAGCCGCCGGCGCGGACCTGGTCGAACTGGACTATCACCACACCAAAGACGGCGTGCCAGTCGTCATCCACGACGGCGAACTCGATCGCACCACCGATGCCGTGGCGCAATGGGGCGGAAAGAAGATCCCCGTGGCCAGCAAGACTCTGGAAGAGTTGCGCTCCTTGGATGCGGGCCGGTGGTACGATGCCAAATACACCGGCACCCGCCTGTCCTCGCTGGTGGAGGCGCTCGATTGTATCCAAGACGGCAATGTCACCCTCATCGAACGCAAGGGCGGCGATGCGGCAACCTGTGTGAAACTGTTGCGCGACCGCAAGCTGGTAAATCGCTTGGTCGTGCAGTCATTCGATTGGAGCTACCTGAAGGACTTTCATCAGCAGGAGCCACGACAAGTGCTTGGTGCCTTGGGGCCGCCTGGCTGGCGCGACGGGAAGAAACTGACCGAAGCGGAGAAGGAGCTAAACGCTTCTTGGGTGGATG
>JADLHS010000088.1 GCA_020848635.1 Limisphaerales bacterium | reverse complement strand
GCTTCGCCGACGCGCTCACCGGCTTGAGCTTCGGCTCGAACGGCGAATTCAAGTATCCCAAGATCACGAGCATCCCGAAGATTTACGCCTGTTCCGCCGGACTCGGTTCGCGCGACGTGCGCGGCGGCCACTTCATTTCCATCGTCAAAAATATGTTCGCCGACCAGCCGCGCGAATACACCGTCATCGGCATCAAACACGCGCTCGCATTGTCCGATGGCGAAGACCCGGATCTCCGTCCGCAAGGCGCGTTTTCCATGCGCGGCCATTCCGTCGGTGGGTTCGGCTCGGTCACGACCAACAAACTCATCGCGTCGTTCGTCGGCGAACTGTTCAACATCTACGTGCAGGCGTATCCGAAATACGGCTCGGAGAAAAAGGGTTTGCCCACGACCTATTATCTCACCGTCGCGGAGAAACACATCCGCACGCACAGCGAACTGGCGCACGTCGAGTTCATCCCGCTCAACGACGTGAACGCCTTCAACCTCGGCAATCCGCTCGACGGCATCGCCGACGAAGGCAGCGTGTTCATCCAGAGTCCGGAGACCGACCCGCAACGCGTCTGGGATCACATCCCC
Organism: Limisphaerales bacterium; assembly: GCA_020848635.1. Classification (GTDB taxonomy): domain Bacteria; phylum Verrucomicrobiota; class Verrucomicrobiia; order Limisphaerales; family JADLHS01; genus JADLHS01. The sequence continues at coordinate 8,069 of JADLHS010000088.1, read as the reverse complement.
GCTTACGGACAGAAGCTCATCCGCAACAAACGGCTCAAGGTCTTCTACCTCGACACCGTGAAGATCGCGAAAGAGATCGCGACCGATCCCGACCTCCAGCAACGCATGCAAGGCGTCTGCCTCGTCGGCATCTTCATCCGCGTGACACCGTTTGCGTCGCGCTCGGGCATGGGCGACGAACAAGTGTTGGGCGCGGTGGAAAAATACATCCGCAAGTATTTCGGCAAGCGCGGCGAACACGTCGTACAGGAAAACCTCAAGTGCGTGCGCGAAGGTTTGAAGAGCGTGATGGAAATCCCGTGGAACGTCATCTCCGCGCCGGCAAAGCCGAAGACGCAGGCGCAGGAGGACGTGGTGTTTGCGAAGTGAGTTGTTCTGTTGCCAGGCCGTTCATTCGATGAACATAAGACGATATATCGTGTTTTCGGTCTTATCAGGATGCGTGTGGGCTGTTTTCGCCTACGTCTTGGCGCATCGCGCGATGCCTACAATCGTGTGGGGCGGTCTTTTAGCGTCTCCACTCATCGGCATTGTAATCGGCTTAGCCTTTCGCCGTGCTTGCCGTTTTTCCACTGTCGTTCGCTGGGCTCTGTCACTTGTGTCACTTTATTTTGCGGCTGTGCTATTTGGTGCGTGCTCCGGCATCTGTGACATTCTTGTTTCCAACAACACTGATCGGATTTTAAGTGCCGTCGTCCTGCAAGCTGTTTTGGCCACGCTTTGGGGACTCACAGTGACGGGCTATTTCTTGCTCCTATGGCCGCTGTCATTTTTGAATCACGCGCTCCTCTGCCGAATTGCTGAGTCGCCCGATCACTCTTAATCCCAAACGCTATGCCAGCCCACCCCGAAGCCCTCCCCGCCGAGCACGTCCCTCGCGTTCCCGTCGCGGCTTCATCGGAGCGCGGCTCTGCGAGCCGCAGCGCCAAGGGCAAAAGCCAATGTGGAAGTGGTGTTCGCCAAGCAGGATCAGCCATGCCGACTGAATTTGAACCCGTGTTTGTGCGACTGCGGTCGATCCTGCAGAAACACACCGGAACACTTTCGGTCAAACATGACACCGCAGCCACCTTTTGTCTGGAGGGCGGAGTTCATCCAACGCACAAAACGGCATTCCCAATCGCTTGGGTGGCAATTGGCAAGGCGTACGTGAGTTATCATTTCATGCCGGTTTACGCCAACCCCAAACTGCTGGACGGTGTTTCCCCGAAATTGAAGGCCCGCATGCAAGGCAAGTCGTGCTTCAACTTCAAGAGCTGCGACGAGGAACTGTTCAAGGAATTGGAACAATTGACGGTGAAAGGATTCGTCGCTTTCAAAAATGCCCCCTTCATGGGCGAAGCGAAGCCACAGAAAGCATGAGAACTAAACCCAAAAAACTTTATGAGTGAAACATTAACTGCCCCCGCCCCCGTCGCCGCGCCCAATCGCGTCAACCAAGTTCCCATCACCGACGACGTCCTGAACGTCGCGGATTTCAACAGCCGCATCGTCGGCGCGTACAACGACGGCAGCGCCGAACTGGAATTGCCCGCCGACCTGAGCACGCTGCGCTCGTTCATCCCCGCCGGCACGGGCATCCTGCGCGACTTCTCCTACATCGCGCCGGAGATTCCGCTGCTTAACAGCGAGAATTGCGTCGCCTGCATGGCGTGCGTCATCGAGTGCCCGGACACCGCCATCCTCGGCAAGGTCGTTACCAAATCGAAGCTGGATGAGGAACTCGCGAAAATTCCCGACGAAGCCGAGCGCGAGCATTATCGCAAACAGTTCGGCAAGACGACCAAGTTCTGGAACGTCTACGAGAAGAAGGGCGACGAGCCGGGCTATTTCGGCATCTTCATTGACCCGACCAAGTGCAAAGGTTGCGCCGAATGCGTGGACGCCTGTGGCGATCACGACGCGCTCGCCATGCTCAAGAAGGATGACCGCACGTTGAAACGGTATCAGCGCACATGGAATTTCTACACGAGGATGCCCGAGACGCCGAAGAAGTTCATCAACGAGAAGCTCCTCACGGACATGATGCTGGCCGAACGGTCGTTGCTGTATGTCGGCGGCGCGGGTTCGTGCATGGGTTGTGGCGAAGGCACGGCGTTGCGCATGATGCTCGCGGCGACGGGTTTTGTTTACGGCAAGGAAAACATCGGCATCGTCAACTCGACCGGTTGCTCGACGGTTTATGCCTCCACGTATCCCTACAATCCGTATCTCGTGCCGTGGACGAATTCGCTCTTCGAGAACGCGCCTGCGGACGCCATGGGCATCCGCGCGCGTTGGGATCAAATGGGCTGGCACGACAAACAACTCTGGGTCATCGGCGGCGACGGCGCGATGCTCGACATCGGTTTCCAGAGCTTGAGCCGCATGTTGGCCAGCGGCATGAACATCAAGGTGCTCGTGCTCGACACGCAGGTTTATTCCAACACCGGCGGGCAATCCTCCACCGCCACGTTCATGGGGCAGAATACGAAATTCAGCGTTCACGGCACGAAGATTCCCGGCAAGATCGAGCGGCGCAAGGAACTCGCGCAGATTTGCATGATGCACCCGAACACGTTCGTGGCGCAGACCAGTTGCGCGATGTCGAATCACTTCTACAAATCCATTATCGCCGCGAATGAATACGACGGGCCGGCGGTGGTGAGCGTTTATACGACCTGCCAGCCCGAACACGGCGTCGGCGACAACATGGCGATGCAGCAAAGCAAACTCGCCGTGGACACGCGCACGTTCCCGGTGTTGATCTATGATCCGCGCAAAGGCGACAAGATCGCGCAGCGTCTCAGCCTCCAAGGCAACCCATCCGAGAAGACGGATTTCTTCATCGAACCGAAGACGAACGAAGTCTATGACTTCATCCGCTTTGCCCGCACCGAAGGCCGCTTCTCAAAACACTTCGACAAGGACGGCAACCCGAGCGAAACGCTGATCAAAGCCAAACAAGAGCGCCTCGACAACTGGCACACCTTGCAGGAGCTGGCGGGGATTATTTGAAACGCAGCGACTTTCATGGAAACCAATCCAATTCCTCTTGAAGAATTCGTTCAGAGCGCCATTACACAGATCATGCGGGCGGTCTCAGCTTCGCGCGACGAAGTTAGGAAGGTTGGCGGAGAACTCAATCCGCGCCCTCGCGGAGAAGACAAAGACTTGGCCGCATCGGGAGTCACGCGCGCCAGAGGTCGTGGCTCGCTCTCATACATCGAGTTTGATATTGCTGTCACAGCCGCCAAAGGTCAGAGCCGCGATTCCGGGGTCGGGGTCAAGGTGCTTTCCGCGTTGAGCGCAGACTTCAAAAAGAAAATCGAAAACAACAACCAGACCGTTTCTCGAATTTCCTTCCGCTTGCCGGTTTGTTTTCCGTAAAGCTAAACTGGCTTCATGCCAAGAGTCGGACGCGACTACAAAGATAAGGCAGATCAAATTGCAGCCGACCATGGCGGGCGCTGCCTTTCGGCGGCAATCCCCACTTTCAACTCCAAGGCGGTCTGGAAATGTTCCGAGACCAATCACCCTGAGTGGACGGCGCCGTTCGCCAGCGTCAGAGGAAATAGGTCAAGGCGTGGGGCTTGGTGTGAGCGCTGTTTCCGGGAGCGATTTCGCAAGATGCGGCGACTTTCAACGGCTGAGGTGCGAGCTCGACTTCTCAGACTCGATATCGAGTTGGTTTCGAAAGAATACACAGGCATTAACGACTTGATGGAATGTTGTTGTCTTCAATGTGGCCACGTTTGGCCCACACGGTTGCGCCATATCAATCATGGGCATGGTTGCCCGGAGTGCGGAAAGGAAAGGCAGGCAGAGAGCAAGCATTGTCCGGCGGAGCGCATCGTTGCCGTGTTACAACAGTGGCGCATCAAAGCGCTGGCTATTCATCGGGAAAAGCCGCGAACACGAATAGATTTTCGGTGTGAAGTTTGTGGGGTTGAAGATTCTGCGTTTTGGAACGATCTGCGTCGGCGTGGGTGTCCGAAGTGTGGGAGGCGACGCGGTGCAGATGCACGGAAGCATTCATACGAATACATCAGACAGTTCCTAGCTGATTTAGGGATTGAGCTTCTTTCCACGGAATACAAGGACAGCAAAAGCAAACTTCGCGTTCGCTTCAGTTGCGGATGCGAAGGGGACATCAGTTTCAATTCGATTCAGGGAGGTGAACGCTGTGGCAACTGTGCGCCAAATGCACGCGTGACAATCGAAGACTATCGAGAACTCGCGAGAAAACACGGAGGCGAACTCTTGACAATGGCAAGAACGACAACTCAGCCGTCTCAATGGAAGTGTTGCAAGCGAAGCCACCCTCCATTTTGGCGGCCTTACAATCAAATCAAGAAAACATGCTTTTGTCCGAACTGCAGCGAGGGTTTCTCCGAGCGGGTCTGTAGAGCCGCCGCTGAACAACTGTTTTCGACTCCGTTCAAGAAGATCAAACTGCGGGGAGTGCGAGGCGTCGGTGGACGCTATCTTGAACTCGACGCTTACAGCGAGTTCCTAAAGCTGGCGATTGAACACCACGGCCTACAGCACTACCAGCCTGTCAGATTTGGCAACCAGACCGAAGCCGAGGCAGCCAAGTGCTTCCGGAAGCAACAGGAACATGACCGTCGGCGGCGGGAGTGTTGCGGCGCAGAAGGCATAACGCTGATTGAAATTCCAACCCTGGGAAGACAATTGAAGCCGGAAGATCTGAAGGAGTTCATCCGGACCGAATGCCAAAAAGCGAATTTCAGGCTGCCTGACGGCTTTGACCAGGTGCGTCTAAAGCTCGGGGCGCACCACTTGGCCACGACGGCCGAGCAGATGTGGGAGCGTGTTTTGAAAAGGGTTCGAGAAACCGGCTACACCTTGAAAAGCACCAATTACCCCGGAGCAAACGGTAGGCTATCGTTGGTCTGCCGGAACAATCACCCTTACAATCCACGAGTCGCAAGGTTTTTGAAGGGCGACACCTGCCAGCGTTGCTTGATTCAAACTCTTTCCATTCCAGTCGTGGCTTTGGCATTGGGCCCGGCAGCAAGAAGGGCGAATTTTTCAACTGCGCGCGTATTCGGTTCAATTGAAGATTGTGCCAAGACCCTCGGTGCAAGCTCAACCAGTGTGCGAATCGTTGTGCAAGGGCGGGGAAACAGCAGCGTGGGATTCGGCGTTGCCAGAATCACACCGGAACAGGCCGCGCGCTTTCGTGAGAGCAAAGCAGAACTCGAACTGTTTTGCCGCGCCAAGTGGCCGTCGCCTGAAGCGCATGACAAGCAGGAGGGCTCGCGTAGAAAGTTGAGCAAGCCAGTTGAATGTTCGGATGGACGTACATTCCCGTCAAAAGCTGCAGCAGCGAGAGCCTTGGGTGTCACCAAGTCATCGGTCTATCACGCAGTACGAACCGGGCGCCCTTGCCAAGGATTGAGAATTCAGACAACAAAGACATGCTCTTGAGCCTGAGATTGTCTTTGTCGAGACAAATGCGATTTTCAACCCATGACTGCTGCGTTGAAGAGCATCGCTGAAACCGTGGAGCAACTCCCCGCCAAAGAGCGCATTTATCTGACCGAACGCCTGTTCGCCAGTCTCGAAGACGCTGACCCGGAAAAGGAATGGGCCGATGAAGCCATTCGCCGTCGTGATGAAGTCCGCTCCGGCAAAGTGAAATCAGTCCCAGCCGCTGAAGCCTATCGCCGCATCGAACGCCTGCTGGTCAATCGCGCTCCGACCCGTAATCCGGATGCCGCTTGTGGTGGCGGACCAGCGTAATGCGAATGCCATCGGGAATTTCGTTGTAAAGAAAGTGATAGGGAAAGCGCCGCAAGTTGGCCCGGCGGAATCTTGATTTGGTGGGGTGAAACCTCCCGGGATTAGCGACTGCGAGTTTGATGAAATGCCGCAGTTCCTTCTTGAATTCGTCACCCAGCACGGGTGAAACCTCGTCGTAACGCTGGAGGGCTTCCGCGACGTCCTGCTCGACGGCGGGATGATATTGGACGTTCACTTCCGGCGGCGGGCTTCGATGCGTTCCCAAAATTCACCGTCGTGAAGCGCCTGCGCCTGGCCGGATTCGATCTCACGTTCGCGCCGTTCCGCCTCCGCCAATTCTTCAGCTTCAGACCATTCCTCGGGCACCGGCGGCAGCGAAGTAAGTAGAGATTCAACCAGTTGAACGCGCTCCTTTACGCCGAGGGCGAGGGCCTGTTTCTTGATCTCTTCCACCGCTGTCATGGGCATACCGTATCCTTTCACAGATTGTCTGACAAGTGCATGCAACGTTCTGGAAATGCAGCCACTTTGTTGGCGTCAAGGCTCATCAACAATGATACCTCGCTGCGGCGCGCCGCCGGGGAAGTCGGCCCAGTAGATTTCGCGAAAGCCGGGCGGATTGTATTCCCAATGCCACGGTTCGTTCTGGTAGGGATACCAGCCGAATTCTTCGCCGCGCAGCAGCATCCATTTGTGCACGGGCGATTCGCGCATGCGCACGACTTCCGCCATCGGACGCGTGGTGGTTTCGTCAACTTTTAGATCGCCGTAACTCATTTTGAAATCAATGGCGAGGCCGAGCGAATGTGAGGAGAAGCTCGCGACCGCGTTGGGGTTGGCGGCCCGGACGGCATTGCGCTGGGCAACTTGGGGATAACGGTGACCCGAGGATATGATCAGGTCAACGCCCTCGACCTTGGCTTGCTCGCGCATGCGGACAAAGGAATCCAGCGCGTGGCGGTTGAGCTTCCATCGTTCCTGACCGGGAACGGTCACCCACTGATTAGTGATGTAATTCCAAACCGATGCGGTGGCCTCCGCGCGGAGGACGACCGCATCACGCGTGCTGTTGGCGCGGCGTTCGGGGCGCACCAGGTCAAGCGTGTCCACCATCACATCGGCGAACTGTTCGTTGGGACCTTGAGGCCCACCGGGAAAATCATCCTCCTGCCAATCGAAGTCACGAAAATGGTGACTCAATTCGGGACCGAGGATGTCGAGCCCCGAGGTCTTCGGGTCGTGGAGGAATTTCAGCTCGAGGCCGCGGAGCAGGGCGCGTTTGGACTCACAGTTATTATCGGCCAGTGCCCGCTCGAAGGCGGCATTGATTCCCGAAGCTTGATCACGGTCCTTGAGTGCTGCCAAGATGTAATGCTGGGGCAGGCGCGAGGCGCCGGTCTCGGCGAGCTTGGCCACCGCCTCGATCAAGTTCATGGGTGTCTCGGGCTTCGGCATGGAGACGGGTTCGGTCTGAAGTGGCCGGAGAGTCGAGCAGCCGCTGAAGAAAATCGCGCAGCCGAGAAACAGGGTTGAGAGTCGAATGAGTGTCTTCATCGGTTCATGACGTTTGTAATGTCAGACATCGCTTCCTAAATCAAGACAACGTCCAATTCGAGGTGACTAAGGTGGAGCCGTAGTCACGTCGTCGCCCCCCTTTTTCTCCTTCGCCCCCCGGCTTCAATTTGTGTGCAACGTCCGCCCTCACTCGCGGTCCAACCCGTGATCAGGGTGGCGCTTGTGATGTCGAACGAGCATGACGCGGATGCCATCGGGCAATTCGCAGCAAAGACAGCGAGAGGGAAAGTGACGCACATTGGCCCGGCGGAATCTTGATTTGGTGGGGTGAAACCTTCCGGGACTGGCTGCCGCAGGTTCGATGAAGTGCCGCAACTCCCTCTTGAATTCGTCGCCCAACACCGGTGAAACCTCGTCGTAACGTTTGAAGGCCTCCGCGACGTCCTGCTCGACGGTGCTGATCTACGACCCGCGCAAAGGCGACAAGATCGCCCAACGCCTCAGCCTCCAAGGCCATCCCTCCGAGAAGACGGATTTCTTCATCGAGCCAAAGACGAACGAAGTCTATGGCTTCATCCGCTTCGCCCGCACCGAAGGCGAGAGAGAAGTCAGCCGCGTTCTCACGAACGCAGCCACAGACAAGGACGGCAACTCGAGCGAAACGCTGATCCGCGCCAAGCAAGAACGCCTCGACAACTGGCGCACGTTGCAGGAGCTGGCGGGGACTACTTTAAGAACATCCGGGCGGCGACCTGAGTTAGCGGGTCTGCCATCGGGCGGCGAGCTTGAGGGGAATCCGCAGCAGG
>JADLHS010000087.1 GCA_020848635.1 Limisphaerales bacterium | reverse complement strand
GCAAAGTGAAACGGCGCCGCGTAAAGCACCGTGCCGCGCCAGCGGTTGATTGCTTCGAGAAAGGGCCGCGCCAGAACATGCCGGGCCAGCACGATGGTCGCGCCGACACCCAGATACAAAACGATCGTGATGAGAAAATGATGCGCCATCGGCAGACACCAGATTACGGTGTCGTCCGATCCGATCCTAAACGCCTGGTTGGCGGAGAGCACTCGATCGCGGATGGTTTCATGCCCCAACGCCACGCCTTTGCGCGCGCTCGTCGTGCCGGAAGTGAAGCGAATGAAAGCAAGGTTCAACCCGTGGTTGTCTGGCGGGGAGGGCGGGGCCAGCCGGGTGAGAAAGCAATCCTCCGCCACCGCCATGCTTTCGCCGCGCGGCTTCTGGCTCAGGGTGCCTTCCAACTGCATGGTAGCGGCAAGCTCCGTAATTTCCTCCTCGGTACATTCCATCGGAATGGGAACCACCACGGCGTTGACCCGCCAGAGCGCAAACGTCAGCGCCACGTAGCCGATACCGTTCGGAAAGGCCAAACCGATGCGCCCGCCACGATTGATTCCCAGTGACTGGAGTTTTGCCGCCAGCGCATGCGTCCGCTGCGCGAGTTCAGCGTAGGAAACGACGGTGGATTCCTCAATGAGAGCGGTTCCTTGCGGCCAGCGGGCGGCGGTGGTGTCCAACAACTCGGTCAGATTCATAGTTCCGGATTGCGCCCGCAGAATCCGGCGGACGAAGTGTATATGCAACCCTTTTGTCATGTGCGGTACCGCGATGGGCGCATCCACGCACGGCCTCGCATCGTGGGCGATCCCTCGGCCGTAACGCGTCGCCCGACCCAGAAACGCCAACAAATTCCGCCGCCATTCCACCCTCACGCCCTGCGACTAGGGATCGGTCGCGCTCCGTCGGGAGCTGCGCCCGCCGCGCTTAAACCAATTCCATCACGCGCTGGAGTTCCGCATCGGTGTTGTAGAAATGTGGGGAAAGCCGGATGTAACGTTGTCCCGCACGATCCACACGCAGCGAAGGACTGATGTCGGCATCCAAAAGCTTTTGATGAAGCGGTGCGAGGTCCGCACCGGGTCGGAAGAAAGTGATGATGCCACTGGCGTTCTCGAGCGCGGCGTCCGCGTTCAAAACCGTGTAACCCTTCGCCTGCAAGGCCGGCACGACCCACGCTCGCTTGCGCAGAAGTTCGCGCGCGATGTGTTCCACGCCGACTTCGAGCAGGAGCGTCATCGCCGCATTCAACCCGACGAGTCCCAGCAAGTTGTGCGTGCCCGCCTCGTATTTCTTCGCCCCGCTGCGATATGCGATCCGTTCCTGGGCCACAAAGTTCGGACACCGCACATTGTGCCAGCCATACACTGGCGGGTTTAGTCGCGCCTGGATTTCCCGGCGCACATACATGATGCCGGCCCCGCAGGGACCGAGCAGCCACTTGTGCGCGTCCGCGGCGAGCATATCCACATGTTCCATCGTCGTCGGGAAGGCGCCGAGGGTCTGGATGCCATCGAGGCAGAAAAGAATGCCCCGCTCGCGCAAAGCTCTTCCGATCGGGGCATAATCCAGCCGGAAACCGCTGACGAAATGACACGACGCGAGCGCGACCAGCCGCGTATTTTCGTCCACCTGCCCGAGCACATCCCGGGGGCGGATGACGCCAAGGCCGCGGAGGTTGAGCAGCCGCACTTCAATCCCTTGTTCCGCCAGCGCCATCCACGGATAAACGTTTGACGGATAATCGTCGTGATAAATGAGGATGTTATCGCGTTTGCGGAACTTGAGGCCGCTTGCAAAGTAACTCAGCGCCAGCGAAGTGGGGCCAACGAAGGCGACCTCCTCGTCCTGACAATTCAACAATTGCGCCGCGAGTTTGCGTCCGTCCTCCAGCACACTGGGAAAAATAACTGATTCCTGGTCGCCGGCAGCCGCGTGATGGGCATAATCCGCCACGGCCTGGGCCACCCGACGCGGCAACGGGCAGTCGCCAGCATGCGCCAGGAAGATTTTCTTTTGCACGACCGGAAACTCGTGCCGACGCAATTCCTCATTCGACAAAACCTCAGCAATCGTCATGGGCCGATGTTATGGGTGTGGCGGGGGCTCGTAAAGCAGCACGGAGATTTGCACTCGAAGAGTTCAGGCGGGAACACTAAGCTGCTTTCGCCATGCCGCTGCTCGACGTCAAAAACCTGAAGGTCTATTTCCCGGCAAAGCATGGGGCGTTTAGCCGCGCCCGGGATTTCGTGAAGGCGGTGGATGATGTGAGCTTCACCATCGCGCCAGGGGAAACGCTCGGATTGGTGGGCGAGAGCGGTTGTGGGAAAACCACGCTGGGCCGTGCCATCGTGCGGTTAGTCGAGTTGACGGCAGGGAGCATTCTTTTTGAGGGCGAAAACCTCGCGCAGCTGAACGGAGCGACCTTGCGGGCGCGACGGCGGAACGTGCAGATGATTTTCCAGGACCCTTACGGCTCGCTGAATCCACGCATGACGGTGGCGGACATCATTGCCGAGGCGCTGGACATTCACGGGTTGGTGGACACCCAATCCGCCCGGCAGAAGCAGATTGCGGAGTTGCTCCAGGCGGTGGGCCTCGACGCAGCTTACGCCCAACGCTATCCACACGAATTCAGCGGTGGACAGCGGCAGCGCATCGGCATTGCGCGCGCGCTGGCCGTTGAACCGAAGCTCATTGTGTGCGACGAACCCGTCAGCGCGCTGGACGTTTCGGTACAAGCCCAGATCATCAATTTGCTTCAGGATTTGCAGCAAGAGCGCGGCATTGCCTACCTGTTTATCGCGCATGATCTCGCCGTGGTGGAACACATCAGCCGCCGAGTGATGGTGATGTATCTGGGTAAAGTCGTGGAGCTGGCCGAGGCCAAGGCGATCATTCAAGCACCCAAGCATCCCTACACCCAGGCGCTGATTTCTGCCGTGCCGGAAGTAGATCCGGACACAAAACGGAAACGGATCGTGCTGTCCGGCGATGTCCCGTCGCCGATTCGCCCGCCGTCGGGCTGCCGGTTTCATCCCCGTTGTCCGGTGGCGGAATATCCGCGCTGCCAAACGGAAGCCCCGGAACTGCGCCAAGTTGCGGCCCGGCACGGCGCGGCGTGTCATCTGGTGAAACCGCTCAGTTTTGCGGGCTCAGACTGAAGTCATGCTGCGCCGCCTGCTCTTTGGTCTTGATCAGCAAGCGGTAAGCAACCCCGGGTTC
>JADLHS010000086.1 GCA_020848635.1 Limisphaerales bacterium | reverse complement strand
GGTGCCGGTCAGGGCGGTGATCGCCGCGAGCTGGCTGGTGTGCTTTAGAAACTCGCGACGGGTGGTTTTGGGGTTCATGGTTTTGTTCATAGATTTAAGTTTCGCGTGGCTGGCTCCGGTGCTCCAGATGTAGTGCCGGGCCTTGCTCCTTTGTCCGGCGCGACGAGAACGAGGGCCAAAGTGTGCCGCCCGGTCGGGCAATGGTCGCTGAGTTTGCGTTCCGTTTCACGGGGGCTGATTTGATGGCCTGGCTTGGCTGACTTTTTGTTTCTTGTAGACCTTCACGTAATCAACGATGAAGACATCTGGAAAAACGGTGTTCTTTATTTCTTCCGCCTTCGAGGGGATTTCCATGCTGAGGATCATGTACTCCTCGATGTGCGAGAGCCCGGTGGTGACTTCATAGAATTTATAGCCATCCACAAAGAACACATACTTTTCCGGGGTCCATTCCACTGCAAAATCATGAAAGCCCTCGCTTACGCCCTTCAGATAACTTTGCATCCCATGGGTGGATTGTTGATGCGGTCCGTAGGCCCAATGAACATTGTGGGAGACGATGTCGGGCCCCAGCTTTTTGAAGCACTCCAGGATGTCGATCTCCGCACCATAGCGGGCGGGATCTTCGCCCTTGGAAATCTCGGTGGATTGAATCCAGAAGGCCGCCCAGACGCCGGGTGACTTTTGCAACTGCGCCCGGCATTCGAAGAAGCCGTATTTCGTCATGTAGTGGTTTTGGGTGCCGACCGCCCCGATCAGAATCCGGTCCCCTTGCTTCAAAGCGCTCAGTTTCAAGAAGCCGCCTTCAACTTTAACCGCTTCCGGCGACACGAATCCCAAAGCGCGGGGCCCGACGCCGCGGACCTCCCATTTCTTGGGATCGAGCGTATCACCGTTAAATTGATCTTCCCAAACCAGTTCATATCCCAAGGCGGCGGGTGTGTAGCGGGTTTGGGAAATGGGATTCTGAGCCGGTCGTTGTCCCATGCAGGTGGAGGGACAAAACATTCCAGCCAGGACAAACACCCCGGCTAAGGCTGAAACGGATCTGGGCATAATCCCAATCCAGCTGGGGGCAAAGGGGCTAGGGTTTGGGTTCATTTTCCTTGGCGGACTTCGTCAATTTGCGCCACGCATTCATCGAGCGGTCCAGGTGGTCGCGGGTGTCGCCGCCGATGCCGTAGCATTGGAGGCCGATGGGGCCGCGGTAACCCAGATCCCGCAGCGTTTGCAGGAAAGCGGCCACATCAAAGCTGCCTTTGTCCAGCGGCTGGATATAATGGTCCCAGCCGGGCTGAGCATCGAACTCGTCGGCGCCGTTGATGGATACCGCCCACAGCCGGGGGAGGGCTTGTTTCAAGAGCGGTCGGTAGTCGCGCGACTTGTCCACGCGCAGCCAGTGGCACAGGTTGAACATCACACCGACATTCGACCGATCCACCTTCTCAGCGACGCGAATGGAGTCTTCGATGCGTTCCACCCAGGATCCCTGGTGCGGGTACAGCAACAACTGCGCGCCGGACTCGCGGGCCAGATCGGACATCTCGCGCAGGATAGCTACGGCGTGTGGGTCCACCGAAGGATCCGAAGGTTTCATGCCGTTGACGAGCAGGTCGAACTGCACATGTCGCCCCTTCACGAGTGCGAGAACCTCCTTGAAGCGCGGGTCGTAGGCCGGTTTGTTCGTCGCCAGCTCCACCACCATTGTTATCTGAAACAGTCGCAGCCCCGACTCGTCTAGGGTCTTCAATCGCTCGGCCACCTTGTCCAGCCAGATGTGGCCGACGCCGGCGTAACCGAGTTCCTTGAGCATCTGGGCCTGCTCTTCGAACGAGCGTTTCTTCGCGTCGTGCCAGTCGATGCAGAACGGAAAGAAGTCGTTGGCGGCGGCGGTAGTATCGAGCGCAACGAGTAAAGTCGCGGCCATCGTAACAACGGTGCGGTAGAACTTCTTCATGATCGGGTTTCCAATGATTATCCCTCGCTCAAGCCATCCACGGCCGAGCGCGCTCGGTGTAGCTCGCAATGGCCTCGCGGGCAAACTGAGTGTCTTCGGCGATTTCGAAGTCGAACATGCCGGCGAGGACGAAATCCGCACCGTTATTGAAAGCATAACGGAAGGCATTTTTGGGCGGGATGGCGCCTGCGGCCATCGTTTTGAAGGCGATCCAGGGTTTGGTGACGGATTTCATGACCTCGGCGGTTTCTTGCGGACTGGCGCACCAGTACCCGGGGAATTCGTTGTAGGGTTCTTTGACCTGGTCCGGTTTGGGCGCGGTCGGATAGCTGTGATGGTGAAAAGTCTTGATGTAGAAATCGGCCGGGATGCCATGCTTTTCGCAAGCCTTGACCACTTCCAGCGAATGCCCGCCCACGCCGGACGGCACGCCGAACTCCTTCGGCAAAGTGACAGCCTTGGCCAGGAGGTCAATCTTGCCTTGGGCCACGAGCGAGTCCGCGTGGACGCCCCAGAGGTAAATTGCTTCGCAGCCATCCTTGATCAACGCCTCGACGTGTTCACGGTACTTGGCCATATCCGGCTCGGGTGGGGCGGTCGGACAAATAATCCACTGAATTTTGCCGCCGCGTTCTTTGCGGTAACGGCGCAGCACGGAGATCGGATGCGGCGGGTTGTGCATGGAGACGGTGTTAATGCCCTGTTGCTCGGCGAGCGCGAGCGTATCCATGATCTTCTCGTCGGTGTTGTATTGGGCCGCGAGACGATAGACGTATTGCAGGTCCCGGCTGTGTGTGTAGTGCGTGAGCAGGTTGCCGCCGAGTATGAGGCGGCTGACCTCCAACTTGCCGAGGCAGCCCTTGGGGAGAGTGTGCTGGCCCGCCCCCGGCGTGGCTTCGGATTTGGGTAAATCCTCGGCGCGTGAATCCAGAGCCAGGGCCAGCCCGGCGGAGCTGAGCAGGCTGTGCTTGACGAAGGAGCGACGATTCATAGTGGTCCTGGGTGGGGAGTTGTGGGTGGATGCGTCACGGATCGTGGCGAAAGCAGCCCTGAACGTAACGCTGCGTTTGGCAAGGAGAATTGCTTTGTCGGCAATTTCATTTAAGGGGAAGTTATGTCTCTCGTGGCGGACGACAAGCGTTTTCTTACATTATCTTCCGCCGCGGGCCGGGGTTGCCTTACGCCGTCACCGTTTGATGGGCAATCCTGCCTGCAGGCGGCGCAGGTCCCGCAGGTCGAGGTCGTTGGCCACCCGTTCGTGATAGCGATTGAATTTCTTTGACCACTGCCAGCGATAGTGCTCCGCGTGACCATCCGCAAAGGCGAGGTTGCACCCGCGGAGGTGCGTTTCCGCCGGCAGATCGGTCCACTCGTCCGGGTGCATGGCATAGCCATAGGCATCGGCCAGCGCGAACACGCCATCGTCATTGCAGTCGGAATTCTTGTCGAGAAATACAAACACGCCTGCCGGGTTCGGGAGGCTGGTCGTGCGAAACTTCATTTCATCGAACGTCTGGGTGTCCCATTCGGGGAAATTTGGCTTGCCGCTCATTTCACTGTTGAGCCACGCGCTCAAGGCGTAACTCCGCGTGCGCCGCAGTTGCGGCTGGCCGGTCACGACCGTCCGGTCGGCGGGACAGTGAAAGACGGCCGGCGCGGGCACATACGGGTAGAGAACACCGCGCGCCAAGCCGGCGGGGGTGGAATCCACCTGCGCGTTGCCCTCCACCCACGAGCCCTGGGTGTTTTGCTGGATGCCGTTCACGCGGGTGGACTTGTTGGACGGAAACTGCTGGCTGAAATCGTCGGCGTACATAACCCAGGCAACCGCGAGTTGCTTGAGGTTGCCCAGACAGGCCGTTGATTGGCCGCGCTCCTTGGCCCGGCCCAAAGCCGGCAGCAACAACGCGGCGAGAATACCAATGATGGCAATGACCACCAGCAATTCAATCAGGGTGAACCCGCGCGCTCGAACCAACGGCAAACGCCTGCCGGCAGCTGCTTCCGGATACATGGAGAGACGGTCGAGGCCGGGTCCGCGAGGTTCAGGGTGTTGCAGGTTAACAGACAAATGCGCCACAATATCAATAACGTGCCGGGACACGCCTTGGTTACAGGCATGCAGAATAACCTGGCGACGGATGAGGGAGCGCCGGCCCCGCGAAGGTACTGCTTGCCTTTTTGAGGCCAAGACCCCTCACGTTTTCCGTCATTCACTTTGCCGGTACGGTGCCGCTCCCCCCACACGCGCGGCAACGGGTGTTGGTCGTCTGGCTGCCGGAGCTCTTGCACTCGCGGCAGTTCTCATCCCAGCTCTTTTTGATCGGTTCATAAGTGACATCGTAGCCCGATTGCTGGCCGATGAGCCGTCCGGTGTTGTCATATACCGAGCGGGCGCCGTACGACGTTTCTTTCTTTTTATAGGAACTATAGGCGTGCGTGATGACGCCCTTGCCGCCGCACCAAATGCAGTCCTTCACCACAAAACCAGTGCCGCCGCACGAGCCACAAGCTGCCATGCGGGGCGTTTTTTCCTTTCTCGGCTGGCCGGCGGGTCTGGTTGTCCCGACGGAGGGTTCTTCCGCCACGGCCTCGATGGTGAGGGTGCGCCGGGCGTTTGGATCAACATTTTCGAGCTTGAGGGTGGGCTGGTTCAGTGCGGCGAGAAGTTTGGTGAAGTTTGAAAATTCCGCCGGCAGCCGCGCGCCTTGGCTGGTCTCGATTTCTCCGCGCTTGACCGGCTGCCCGTGATCAAATCTCCCGGTGTAAACGTGATCGGTAGCGAGCGAGCGCACGCTTGCCTTGCCCTCCAGACTTTCGAGATTGAAGGCGTGGCTGAAGACTCCCTCGACACGGAGATTGCGGCCGGCGTCAGTGAAGATGCCCGTGCCGGTGAATCCATTGGTCCATTCTCCGTTGCCCTCCACGCGATCGCCATTGGCGAACGTCATGAAGCCGGGGCCGCTGGCCTCGCGGCCGTGATCCCAGTTGCCCGAAAACACTTTGTCCCGGTCCTTGAGCGTGCCTTTGCCATGATAAACCCCATCCTCGAATTCACCGTCGTAAAGCGCCTCTGTCCCCTGTTCCAACCTTCCAGCGCCATGGTAGCGCCCGCCCTTGAAGTGTCCGGTGTAAAGGTCACCGTTCACGTCGCGGAAAACCCCTTCGCCATCCGTGCAGTCGCCGACAAGGCATTGGCCCCGTACCGCGGACACTTCGAGGGAGATCGCACGTTTATCCTGGCCGACCACGACGCGATGCCGAGTGCCGGGTTCGCCTTCAAGCGCCCGCACCACCGCCCAGAAATCCGCGCCGGTCGTGGCGTGTCCGTCAACTTCCCAAACCGGTTCGCCCACCGCGAGGCCCGCTTTTTCCGCCGGTGAATTTGCAACCACAAACTCGATCAACGGCTGTGTCTGGCTGCCATTTGGCAACGCCAGCTTAATTCCCGTGCCGGTGTAAGTGTTCTGGGCGCACAACCCGAATCCGGTGCCGAGCAGCACGGCGAGCACAAGCCTCTGACACTGTTGCAGCTTGCGGGTCGAATTTACCCGCCAATGTGCGGAAGGGGGCTGATCGGAACAGTGTTTGGCCGTGTGCATTTCGAGGATTCTTGTTCGCGAATTCGTTTGCGGTGCATGATGATTTCGCGGCGCAATTTGGGAAGCAAGCGAAAGTTATCGGCCCTTGTTTCGCGGAGACTCGGTCGGAGCCGGGCTGGATGGTTGAGCGGCGGTTCGATTGTCGGGAGCATGGAATCCTGCTGATGCCTTCGTTCCGACCGCGCGGAAAATGGGGGCCGGACCTGCAACTTCCTGAGCAAGCGGGTTGGCACCCCGCCGGTTCCGGCGCTAGACTTGCGTCCGTTATGCGAGCCAAACAAGTCCGCTACTGGGGATCGGCATTTCTTTGCGTGCTAACTTCGATTCTTTCCGCGGCAGAATCGCCCCCCACCTCAGCCGGGTTCGTGCAGCAACTCGACCTCATTCACTTCTCCCACACGGATTATGGTTTTACGGATCACCCGGCGGTGTGCCGTGATTTGCAGCGCCGTTATCTCGACCTGGCGTTGGACACGGCGCGCGCCACGCGCCGGCTGCCAGACGAGGCGCGCTTTCGTTGGACGGCGGAAACGACCGTGGCGGTGAATGACTGGTGGGAGGCGGCGACCCCCGCGAGGCGGCGGGAATTTCTGAAAGCCATCCGGGCTGGTCAAATCGAAGTTACCGCGCTGCCGCTCAACAACACGCCGTTTCTCGATCGCGCGCAGTGGCAGGTGATGACGCACTGGTTGCCGGAAGAATTGTGGCGGGAATTCAAACCGCAGACCGCCGTGCAGAACGACGTGAATGGTTTCCCCCGCGCCGGGGCCAAGGCGTTGCTCGATCGCGGCGTGCGCTACCTGTTCTCCGGCATCAATGGCGATAGCGGGGGGCCACCGTTGCCCCGCCTCACGGCGTTTTGGTGGAAGCAGCCGGATGGCCGAAAGCTTTTCGTGTGGATGAGCCTGACCTACGGCGACGGGTTTTTCTTTTTTGAAAAAGACGAGTGGCGGCGTGGTCCTTTGCCGCGGGCAGCGGATGGGCTCTATCGTCCGCCGCGGGCGGGTGACATTTTGAAAACGGACGAGGTTTCATTGCGCAAGGCGCACGAGCGCTGCCTCGCCCGGCTGCGCCAGTTCGAGCGCGACGGCTACCGGCATCCGGTGCTGGCGGTTTCCATGACGAGTATGTGGCGTTACGACAATGATCCACCATTCCCGCCGTTGTCCGACTTCGTGGCCGCCTGGAACAAGCTTGGCCTCCAGCCGAAACTGCGACTCACAACCGCGACCGAGGCGATGAAAGATCTGGAGAAGGCCGCCGGCGCTTCCGCGCCCGAGTGCCAGGGTGAGTGGACAGATTGGTGGGCCAATGGCACCGCTTGCGCTCCGCGCGAAGTGGCCGCGAGCCGGTTCGCGAAACGCTCGCTCGCCGCCGCCCAATCACCGGTTTGGGGACCTTTGGAAGCTTCCAGCGCCCGCCGCATCACCGAACTCACAAAAGACCTCTGCCTCTTCGACGAGCACACCTGGGGCTCCGGCATGAGCGTAGGGCAACCGTACAGCCTTGACGCGCAGGGCCAGTGGAACGAGAAGGCCCGGCTCGCGTGGCGGCCGATGGCGCTGGCGGAATGGTTGCTGGGCCAGCGCGCCCGCATGCGGCTCGTCCGCGAAGAACAGGGATTGTGGCTTGCCAACCCGTCGGCCGCGCCCTTCAGCGGTTGGGCGACGCTCATCGCTTCCGGTCTGCGGGACGACTCCCGTTCGCTGGTGGACCCCGCGACCGGCGCACACCTCAAACTGTATTTTGAACCGGGACCGCTTTGGGGCCGCCCGCAGAACCCCGCGGATCTCAGCAGCGAGGATGTTTCTGCGACGTTCCCTGATCGTTCGCCGAATCGCTTCGCCCGTTTCTGGGTGGAGCAACTCCCGGCCACGAGCGTGAAACGATTTGAACTCAGCCGGGAGACCGTGGAAGAGAAACCCCCGCAATCAACCACCGCACCGAGCGTCACGACTGACGACCGAGGCTGGCCCAACGCCGCGACCTGGCCCGGCATGAACAAGCCGTTATTCACGGCGGGGCTCGGCGACTTTGTGTCCGTGAAGGTCAATGCCTTCGCGCCCCGCTGGGCGCTGCAGGACATCTGGAATGCCGGAGATGCGACCCGGCGCGAGCGGTTGCAGAAAGAAAAGCTGGAGTTCGTCCCTGCCAGAGCCGGCGCCGCGGCGACCGTCGAGGAGGGACCGCACACGGTTCGTTACACGCAAGCGCTGGAACACCCGCGGCTCAAGTGGGCCACGCGCCAGCTTGAAATCTGGAAGCGCGAACCGCGCGCCCGGCTGACATTCCGGCTGAATCGCATCTCCTCGTTCGACCCCGAGTTACTCTGCGTGGTCAACCCGCTGCCGTGTGACGGCATATTGCCCCGGCTAAGCAGCGGCGGGATGGGCTTCACGCCGTTCACCGATCAGTTTCCCGGGACCTGCCGCGACTACTTTGCCATTGACGGCTGGGCGCACTACGGAACGCCGGACGGACATTGGTTGTGGGTGACGCGTGACGCTCCGCTGATCACGCTCGACGGACCGCATCCCAAATCGCATCTCACCGCCCCGCCCGGCCGCACCGGTCGCGTGCTGGCTATCCTCTACGACAATTTCTGGTACACCAATTTTCAAGGCGACAGCCCGGGCGTAATGGAGTTCCAATTCGACCTGGTCTGGCGCAACCAACTGGCCGGTGACCACGAAGCCGAAGCCCTCGCCGGTGCGCTGGTTACTGAACCCGTCATGGTGCTCAACCCGTCCCTGCCCGAACATCCGCTGTTCATGCAGGATCTCTACAAGCCATGAACAGCAAGATTGATCGGGGCTTTTCCGATGCTGGCGGCGGCGGGCTTATCCCCAGACGCGGGGTGACGCAGAATTCGGATGACCTCGGCTATGTCGCGTAACGGTTGCCGAAGTCGCCGGTGGCTCTTCGGACTGGTCGCGGGGTTGATGCTGGTCGTGGCAGTTGGTGTCGGCGGGGTGCTTCGATTTCTGCATATTCCGACGCTGACATTGCCGGAAGGCGTCAGTATTCGTACGGTAAAGGTGCGCCTGACTGACAAGATTGTGGCGGTGGACTGCTACCTTCCAACGGGAGCGCTCACGGCGCCGGTCGTGGTGGTGGCGCACGGGTTTTCGCGCAACCGCCAGACCATGGCTGGTTGGGGTGGATTGCTGGCTGCCGATGGTTTCATTGCCGTGGTGCCGAACCTGCCGGCTTGG
>JADLHS010000085.1 GCA_020848635.1 Limisphaerales bacterium | reverse complement strand
TCTGGCTCAACTACGAAGTCGCACTCTTTGTTTACGACCCTGAATTCGCGCGGGCGCTGCGGGCGTTGCAGCAAACCTACCTCACTCGGTCCACCCGCCTCGATCCGGCCGTGTGGGACAAGCGTGCTTTCGCCGAACGTTTGCTGGAGGCGGCGCTTCGCCTCGTCAGCCCCCTGCTCTAGCTGGCGACATAAACCGCAGGCGGCCTGAAAATAAATCGTGACGGAAAATCCAAAGTTGGCTAAGGCTCTTGCAGACTATCGCACATTTGCATTAAAATCACGCAACCAGTTCATAATGCCATGAGCAAATCAAAAGCCGATGCCGATGCGGTTCCTCCGACCGCTCCCCCCTCGCAAGGCATGACCCGCTTGGTCCTCGAACTCATCCGGCCGTATCGCGGATGGTTGATCGTAGTTTTCATCGCCATGGTCTTCGAAACGGCGATGAGCATCGCCGCCCCGTGGCCGTTGAAGATCATCCTCGATAACGTGGTGGGGAAGCACAAGCTGCCCGAATTCCTGACGTGGCTGCGGGATTTTTCGTTCGGCGAGCAGACGGTGGCGCTGGCGGGCGTGGCGGCGATGTTTGCGGTGATCATCGCGCTCATCGGCGCGGTCGCTGGCTACATTGACAATTATTACACCGAAAGTGTGGCCCAATATGTGGCAAACGACCTTCGTCATCGCCTTTATCACCACCTCCAGCGGCTCGCCCTCAAGTATTACGACACCCACCAGATCGGCAACATGCTGAGCACGATCACCTCCGATGTGGGCACGATTCAGAGTTTTGCCTCGACGGCGCTGCTCAGCATCCTGGTGGATTCGCTGACTATCATCGGGATGGTTTGTGTGATGCTCTACCTGAACTTCGACTTCGCGCTCGTGGCCGTGGGCGTGACGCCGTTCCTTCTGCTTTTCGTCGCGCGGTTCAAGAAGGCGGTTAAGAAAGCCACCCACGAGGTGCGCAAACGGCAGAGCGACATCGTGGGCGTCCTGCAACAGGGTTTGGAATCCGTACGCACGGTCGAGGCGTTCGGACGTCAGGATACCGAAGAGGGACGGCTGGACGCAGCCAGCATGGAATCCGTCAAGGCGGCGCTCAAGGCCCGGCGGGTGAAGTCGCTGCTCTCCCCCATCGTTTCCGTGACAGTGTCGCTGTGCGTGGCGTTCGTGCTCTGGCGGGGAGCGGGGTTAATCCTCAAAGACGCGATGACCATCGGCGCACTGACGGTGTTTCTTTCCTATCTCAACAAGTTCTTCAAGCCGGTGCAGGATCTGGCGACCATGACCAACGTCATTGCGCAGGCGCAGGTCGGCATGGAACGCATCCAGGCGATCCTCGATGCCGACACGATCATTCCACAAAAACCCGATGCACGCGATCCGGGCAAATTCAAGGGGGAAATTGTTTTTGAACATGTGGCTTTTGCCTACGATCCCGCCGCGCCAGTGCTGCGCGACATCAATCTCACGATCAAGCCCGGCCAGCGGGTTGGGGTCTGCGGGCCGACCGGTGGCGGCAAATCCACCGTCCTCAGCCTCATCCCACGCTTCTACGATCCGACCGCCGGCCGGGTGTTGGTGGATGGCGTTGATATCACCGATTACAAGCTCGACCTGCATCGCGCGCAGATCGGGTTTGTGCTCCAGGACACCGTCCTCTTTGCCGGGACGATCCGTGATAACATCGCTTACGGAAGGTTGGATGCGACGCCGGAGGAAATCGTCGCCGCGGCGAAAATGGCCAACGCGCACGATTTCATCTCGGCGATGCCAAAGGGCTACGACTCTCTGGTTGGGGAGCGCGGCTTGACGCTCTCAGGCGGCCAGCGCCAGCGCATCGGCATCGCCCGCGCCGTTGTCCGCAACTCACCCATTCTGATCCTGGATGAACCCACGGCCGCCCTCGATACCGAGTCGGAGAAGGTGGTGATGGAAGCGCTGGAGCGTTTGATGAAGGGACGCACCGTCATCACCATCGCCCATCGCCTGAGCACCATTCGCGACGCCGACAAAATTGTCGTGCTCAAAGGCGGATGCGTCGCCGAGGAAGGCAACCACGACGAACTCATCAAACGCAATGAAATCTACGCCGAGCTTTACCGCATCCAGGCCGGCGCCACGCCCGCCGCGTGAAGTTGCCACCGGCCGACCGACGAAAACCACCTAACGACCCAAACTCAAACCAATCAATCCTATGTCCCATCGTTCCATCATTGTTCTCCCTGACGACACCGGCAAGCCGATCCTTGACGCCATCAACGCGGCCACGAAAACGCTCCGCATCAAGATGTTTGTTTTCTCCGACCCTGACCTGATTAAGGCCGTCATTGCCGCCAAGGGCCGCGGGGTCAAGATCCATGTCATGCTCAATCCCGCCCGCCGCGACGGCGAAGAGGTAAATGCCGAGACCCGCAAGGCGCTCGAGAAAGCCGGCATTGACGTCAAGGACAGCAACCCCGATTTCGGCATCACGCATGAAAAATCCATGGTCGTGGATGACGAAACCGCTTTCATCAAATCCCTCAACTGGGCGACGAAAAATCTCACCGTCACCCGCGATTACGCCATCATCACCAGCCACAAGCACGAAGTGGATGAAGTCATCGCCGGCTTCGAGGCTGACTGGCACCGGAAGGACTTCGATCTCGGCGAAAATGCTCACCTTATCTGGTGTCGCGGCAACGGGCGGGCGCGCATCGCCCAGCTGATTGACGGCGCCAAACACCACCTTTTCGTTCAGAACGAGCGCTACCAGGATTCCGTCATCATCGAACGGTTGGTTCGCGCCGCGACGCGTGGGGTGAAGGTTCATGTCATGGCACTGCCGCCCCATAATTTGAAAAAAGAGAAGCTCGTCGAAGGCGTCGGCGGCCTGCGCATCATGGACGATGTGGGCATTAAGATTCACAAGCTCAAGGGCCTCAAACTCCACGGCAAGATGCTCCTGGCCGATGGCTCACGGGCCATCGTTGGCTCCATCAACCTCGCCCCCGGCAGCTTCGACGATCGCCGCGAACTCGCCATCGAAGTGCATGACGACGAGATCATTGAACGGCTGCACAAGATCGCCAAGCATGACTGGGAGAATTCTCATCCGCTCGATCTCACGGACGAAGGCTTGTTCGCCGATCTCGAAGATCGGAAGGAAGGCAGCTCCGAAAATCTGGCGCTGGAAGTGGACGAGAAAGCCGTGAAGCACCACAAGAAGCATCACAAGCAGTGAAGCCCTGGTCGCCGCCCGGTCGCGACCGAAATTCAGGTATGACCAGCGCAAATTCCGCGCCGGTTCTCTTTTTGAATCGGTTGAAGCCATGGGCTCGGGAAGGGGCTGCCGGCTCCACCCAACCACCCGGCGAAACTGCGCCCACTGCCGTCTCAGATCTGACGTGACCCAAACAATCAATGCACAAAAACCACCGATAAAACCACGAACCCAGAGAAAATGATATGAAGACAAAACCTCTTGCCCGTTTGAACCGGGTTATCCTCGCCGTATTGCTGGCCGCCATGCCAGCGGTTTATGCCCAGACTCAGCCGGTCAATTTCACCAGCGAGCCGAACAAAAGCCTGGCGGCGGCGCACGAGTCATTCGTTGCGAAGAATATGAACGCGGCGTCCGAGCAGATTCACACCGCGTCCGTCTATGTGAGGAAGCAGTCGAGTAAAGTATCCGGCGAAGCCAAAGCCGGGATGAAAAAGGCCGGCGACGAACTGGACCAGCTCGGCCAGGGCGTGCAGGCGGGGACTGTTAAATCGGAGGCCGAGTTGAAACAGACTTTTGCCAAGGTGAACCACCAGATGGCCACCTGCTGGCATCAGACTGCCGCCGCGTCGAAAGAGGCCGGCAAGAACGCGAACGCCGAACTGAAGAAGGCCGGGGCCAGCCTCTCCGCTTCGGCCAAGTGGTCGGGGCGCAAACTCAATGAAGGAGCGCAATCTACGGTGGACGCCATCAAGCAAGCCGGCAAAGCCACCAGTGACCATGTCAAAGCGGGCGGTGAAGCGGTGGATAAGTGGTTTAAAAACCTCGGCGAAAGTATCAAAGACCTCGGTGATGGGCTTTAATACCCAAAGGCTGCTTGGGGTGATTTCCTACGCCGACCCAATGCTGAATATTCCCCTGCAACTGTGGGCTCTGGTCGTCAGCAGAGGCTGTTCCCCTACCCTGCGAAGCACGGGCGTGGTTTGAATCCCAACCGGCGATCGCGGATGATCACTCAATGAAATCGAACTGGCTCTACGATCAAGGTGCGTTCTGGATCGTGGCCGCGCTCCTGGCGGTCATGTTGCTGGCGTTTGAACTGGCGTATCGAGCGGGCCGCCGCTGGCATGCGGACACCCATGAGGCCGGACGGGAAGTGTTCGTGGCCATCAAGGTGTCGTTGCTCGGACTCCTAGCGCTGCTGCTGGCGTTCGCATTCGGTATGGCGGCGGATCGTTACGCGGAACGGCAGCGCTTGGTCATGGAGGAAGCGATCATCCTGCATAGCGTGTTGCTCCACAGCAGCCTGTTGCCGGAACCCGCTCACGCTCAGTTTCAGGCAGCGTTGCGTCAGTTGGTGGACGCCCGCCTGGCATTCTTTGACGCGCGCCAGAATCGCGTCGCCGTGGCGGAAGCCATTGATCGCACGGAGAAGCTTCACGGGGAGATGTGGAAGTTGGCGAAAAACGAAGCCCTGCGGGAGCCTCCCCAGCGAGGTGTCGAGGGCATGATCCGGTCGTTGAACGACGAATGGTCGCTCCACCGCCAGCGGGTGCATGCCTTCGAAAACCGCGTGCCGGAGGGGGTGATTCTCCTGCTGTTTGGGGGAGCTATACTCGCGATGGGCGCGGTGGGCTTTGCGGGCGGCATTGCCAATCATCGTGGCACGGCGGGAAAATGGCTGCTGGCCGGACTCCTCGGCGGAACCATCTTTATCGTACTGGATCTGGACCGCGAACGGCGCGGGTTTTTCCAGATCAGTCAGGAGCCCATGCTCCACTTCAAGGAATTGCTGAATCGCGGCAGCGACAGTCCTCCGTGAGCGCCAAACGGAAGCCAAAACTCATGACCAGCAAGCTAACTTCTAAATTTCCAACCCGGGCCGGATTGCTCCAGCACTCGGCGGCTTGGTTTCTTGGCGCCTTGGTTTTCATGTTCGTTACGGCCCCATTCATTGAGGTCCTGCCGGACGGGAAGATAATCGAAGCCACGATGCTGACGGTGGTCTTGGGGGCCGCCGTGTTGGCGGTCGGGGGGCGGCGTCAGACACTGATCATCGCAAGCTTGTTGATGACGCCGGTGGCGGGAGCGCGCTGGCTGCATCATTTTCAACTGAGCGATGGCTCTTACACATTCCACATCGCGGCCTTCGTGGTGTTCATGGCTTTTGTGGTATACCAATTCCTCGGCTTCATTCTGCGGGCCCCCCGCGTCAGCTCCGAAGTGTTGTGCGCTGCCGTCGCCACCTACCTGTTGCTGGGCATGCTCTGGGCTTCGGCGTACGTGTTTGTCGCCCGGATGAATCCCGGCGCTTTCTCGGGCGTCGCGGTTGGCAATCAGCCCCTGCACGGATTCGACGCGTTATATTTCAGCTTGTCCACGCTCACCACGGTGGGCTACGGCGACATTGCGCCCGTATCCGGCCCGGCGCGGATGCTGGCCGTGATGGAGGTGGTCACGGGCACGATGTATATGGCGGTGCTGGTCGCCCGGTTGGTGTCCGGGTATTCTTCAGCCGCGGCGAGTAAAATTGACGGGCGAGCTTGAACTTCTGCGGCGTTCCATGCTTAACGTGAGCCAGACGCGGAAGGTTCGACGTGCCCGCGTGCCGTCAGTTCCGCCAATCGTTCGAGCCACACCGCTGGTCTTGCCTTCGCCTGGCGCATAGTCGTTAAGTCCGTCAAGGCCCGGAGTTCGCAGAATCGGCGGTTGCGGCGGATGTCCGGGGCCAGGCTGCCCGCCAGACCGAGACACGGGATTGTCCGCGCCTGACATTGCCGCGCGATTTCCCCCGTGCCCTTGCCCATGAGCGTGGAACGGTCAATCGCTCCCTCTCCTGTGATGACGAGGCCCGCGGCGCGCAGGTGACGATCCAGCTTAGCGTGGCGGGCGAACAGCTCAAATCCCGGTTCGGGCTTTGCCCCCAGAAAAGCGAGCAGTCCGAAACCCAGTCCTCCCGCCGCTCCCGCCCCCGGCCTTTTGGCAAAGTTCTGCCCGAAATGTCGGTGTGCCACCACCGCTAACCGGCCCAGGCACTTTTCTGCTTGCGGGAAATCTTCAACATGCAAACCCTTTTGTGGCCCGTAAACGCACGTTGCTCCGCGGGTGCCGAGCAGCGCGTTCTGGACATCCACTGCCACCGTGATCCGGCCAAACCTGCGCCGCTGCGGCGGGCGAATCTCCACGAGGCGATGTAACTCAGTCCAATGCCGGATCGGCTTTTGGTTTGCGGCAAGGAATTCCCAGCCCATCGCCCGCGCCAAACCGAACCCGCCATCATTGGTCGCGCTGCCGCCAATGCCGACTAGGACTTGCCGCGCCCCCTTTGCCCACGCGGCCCACAACAGTTTCCCGAGGCCAAAGGTGTCGAGCTCGAACGGATGAAATCGGCCGGCCGGCAACATGGCCAGCCCGATGACCTGGGCGGATTCCACGATGGCCGTTTTGGTTTGCGCATCCCACCACCATGTTGCCCCGCAGGGATGATGCGCGGCGTTCACGGTTCGAATGCTTTGGGGGCGGGCCTTCAACAACCGGCTCATCACCTCGCCAAAACCATCGCCGCCGTCCGTCATCGGCAGGAGTTCAAGCGAATCGTCAGGCCGCGCCCGGCCCCAACCACGCGCGATGGCTTGCGCGGCGGCCCGGGCCGTCAGCGTACCTTTGAATTTGTCGGGGACGACGAGAATCTTGGGTGGCATGGCCCGGTGATTATCCTCAATCACGAGCCACAAGCCGAATCAAAATGGTGAAGCTACGAACCAATGCCAGTTGATTCTTCACCCTCAAATCGTCCCCTTCCCTTCCGCCTTTAGTGAAGCCGAGTTAACGGTTCAAAACACCAAAGAACTTTGCTGGACAGCCAATTGCGGGAGGAATAGGTTCGCGCCATGAAAAAGGATCGGCTGCACGACGCGCCGTGCCAGTTCAAGTTAAGCTGAGGTGGGCGACGTTCCGACACTGAATGCAATACAAATCTCTGCCAATTGGCTCTTGGATACGACTTTGGTGCATCTCTGCTGGCGTGTTGTGGCTGTGGGTTTCGCTAGCCCTATTCCACCCCGACGACCAGAGCGAGTAATCTACGGTCACTGGCACGTTGGTTTCCGCAGATGAACACATCACTTTCGGCAATGAGGGACGTTCGGGATATCTTGATATTCAGTTGGAGGGAAGTAAGGTCCGCTATCGCGTGCCGGTAGATGGTTACCTAGATATTTTCCACCGAGCTGCATTCTTCCGTGAAGTTACCAAGGGGGACGACAATTCAGCTTGCAGCGCTTGCAAGAGATATTGCGGCACCGCGCCGACCGTTATTGAATCCTATTCCTACGGTGTTTGTTCGGGGTCTTCGAGCCGGCGGTCGTGATTACTGCACGGTCGCCGATCACATCGCATGGCAGAAACGCAACAACTGGTGGAAGCTAGGGATAGCAGCGTTCGGCACGGCATTTCTTGCAGTTTTGTTCATCAAGTATCGTCGAAGTTCAGAAATCGCGGATGCAATTGGAGAAAACGGCCGAATTTGAGAATGGGCAGCCGTGTCTCCGCCTAAGATTTTCAATAGCAACTCCCGCCCCGCATGCAATCAAACTCTCGCCAACCCCCGGGCGCCTTGCTAGTTTGCGCCCCAGATGACTTCGGCGGGCAAAAAGATTCTCTCGGACTGGCTCGGCGGCCTGGGACGTTTTGGCCTGCTGGTCCAGGAATCCCTCGCGTCGCTTTTTACCTTCAAAGTCGCCGGACGTGATCTGCTGTATCAGATGCATTTCATCGGGGTTAAATCGCAGTCGGTGGTGCTCATCACCGGCGCCTTCACCGGCATGGTGCTGGCGGCCCAGACGTATTTTCAGTTCCACAAAATCAACATGGATACCGCCACGCTGGCGTTGGTGGGCGTTTCCATGTGCAGCGAACTCGGCCCCGTGCTGACGGGCCTGATGGTGGCGGGGCGCGTCGGCGCAGCCATCGCGGCTGAACTCGGCACGATGCGCGTGACCGAGCAAATTGATGCCCTGCGCACCCTGGCCACCCACCCGGTGGATTATCTGGTGGTGCCGCGGCTGCTGGGGGCGGTACTCGTGATGCCGGCCCTGACGGCGGAAGCCATCGCCATCGGCATTGGCGCGGGTTATGTCGTCGGCGTGTTCCTGCTGGGCATTGATCCGGTCTATTCGTGGCACAACATGCTGCGCTATACCCACGAGGCGGACATGGCCATCGGCATCATCAAAGGCGTGGTCTTCGGCGGCATCGTGGCGATCATCGGCTGCTACAAGGGAATTCATTGCCGCGAAGGCGCCGAAGGCGTGGGGCACGCGGCCACCGAGGCGGTGGTGTTCTCCTCGATCACGATCCTGATCTCCAATTTTTTCCTCACTTTGGTGCTCGGGAAACTGCTCCACGGCCGATGATCGAGGTGCGCGAACTAAAGAAAAGTTTCGGCCCGCAACCGATTCTTGACGGGGTGAGCTTCAGCATCGCAAAAGGGGAAGCGCTGGTCATCATCGGCCGGAGTGGCGGCGGGAAAAGCGTTTTACTGAAACATATCATCGGTCTGCTCCAACCCGACGCCGGCCAGGTGGTGATTGACGGCGAGGACATCACGCGGATGAACGAACGTGAATTGATCCGGGTGCGCCGCAAATTCGGCATGGTGTTCCAGGGCGCGGCGCTGTTTGATTCGATGAACGTGGCGGAGAATGTGGCCTTCGCGTTCCGACGACAGAAGCAATTCACGGAGTCAGAAATCGCGCACAAGGTCGCGGAGGCGCTGGACATGGTCGAGTTGCCCAACGTCGAGCACAAACGGCCATCGGAATTGTCCGGCGGCATGCGCAAACGCGTGGGGCTGGCCCGGGCCATCATTTATCACCCGGAGATCGTGCTGTACGACGAACCGACTACGGGGCTGGACCCGATCGTGTCGGACAGCATTGACCGGCTGATCATGCGCGTGACCGAGCGGTTGAAAGTCACCACCGTCGTTGTCACGCACGACATGCGGACCGCCCGCCGCGTCGGGCATCGCATCGCAATGCTGCACAACAAAAGGATTTACGTCACGGGCACCCCGGAGGATATTTTTGCGTCGGCGGACCCGGTGGTGCGGCAATTCATTGACGGCGTCGCCGATCCGTAGAACATCTGAACCAGACATGAGCCAGTCGCGAATGGAAATCAAAGTGGGCGTCTTCGTCCTCGTGGGCCTGCTCCTGCTGGGCGCCCTGACCGTTCTCTTCAGCTCGGGCCGGACGTTCTACCGGAACACATACGAACTGCGGCTCAAGTCTGGCGACGTCGGGGGCATCAAGACCGGCGCCGGCGTGTTGCTGCGCGGCGTAAAGATCGGGAATGTCGCCGGGATGAAACTCGACCCCGATGGCCGGGGGGTCACGATTGTTCTCAAGATTGATAATCGGCAATCGCTCTTCAACAACGCACGCTTTGAAATGGAGCAGTCGGGCTTTCTGGGCGATCGGTTTATTGCGATTTACCCGGGCGAAAGCGGGGGCCAACGACTGGCGAACGGGGATGAAGTTCAGGCGGGTGTCCCCTTCAACATCCAGGAGGCGGTGGCCACGACGACGGCCACCATTTCCAAAATCAGCCAGGCCACGACAAATCTTGACGCCGCTGTGAGCGATGTGCGCCGGCTGGTGTTGACGGAAGCGACGCTCGGCAAGTTCGGCGCGTCCCTGGACCGGTTTGCCACCCTGACCGCCGAGGCGCAGGCGGCGGTGAGCCGGTTGAACGCGCTGGTGGCCAGCAACGCGTTGCCGGTGACCGAGGCCGTGAGTAATTTAAATGCGTTCACCGCGCAGTTGCCACCCCTCGCCAGCTATGTGCAGTCGCTGGTGCAAAGCAACGCGGGCGAGCTGACCACCGCCATCAAGAATCTGGAAACCGGTTCGGCCACCTTCACCAACCTGCTGACGGATGTGCAAAGTGGCCACGGCGTCGCGGGCCGGTTGTTGCGCGACGAGGAAATGGCCGCCAATGTCGCGGCCATCACCCGCAACCTCTCCATCACGACCAGCAATCTTTCGGTGACCACCAGCAACCTGAATCGCGGCGGGCTGTGGGGGATCATGTGGAGCAAAAAGCCAACCCGCAGTAACCCGGCCGCGGAGCCGGTTGAATCGCCCCGGGGCGCGCAGTAATAAATTTATGGCCCTCTGGATCATTCGCATTTTGTTTCTCAGCCTCTGCACGATGGGCGGGTTTGCCATCAGCCAGGTGCGCCCGGATTTTGTGGCGGAGAGCCATGGTGGTCTGATTGGCGTCTTCATCGGCTTCGGGTTTGGCGGGCTGTTGATCGCCGTGGACGAAATGCTCAAGGGCTTTTCCTTGCGTGCCTTCTCCGCGACCACGTTCGGGCTCCTGCTCGGCGCGCTGGTGGCCACCTTGATTGACCGGTCTGGCCTGTTTGACGGCGTGGACGATGCCACCCGGCAAATCGTGCGGCTCGCCCTTTTCCTCGGGTTTAGCTACATCGGCATGGTGCTGGCCATGCGCAGCAACAAGGAGGATTTCTCCCTCATCATTCCCTACGTCCGCTTCGCCCCGAGCAACAAACCCGACAATCTGCTCCTGCTCGATACCAGCGCGATCATTGACGGGCGGATCGCCGATCTGCTCGACGCCAACTTCCTCGAAGGCGTCGTGGTGGTCCCGCGTTTTGTCTTGAAGGAACTCCAGCAGGTGGCGGATTCGCACGACCCGATCAAACGCGCCCGCGGACGGCGCGGATTGGAAATGCTGAATCGCGTCCAGCAAAACCAGCGCAACGAGGTCAAGATCCACGACGGTGATTTCCCGGAGGAAACCGAAGTGGACGCCAAACTGGTTCGCCTGGCCCGCAACCTGGGCGCAAAACTTTTCACCAACGACCACAACCTGGGCAAGATCGCGGCACTGCAAAACGTCACGCATGTCAATTTGCATGAACTGTCCAAACTGCTGAAGCCCGTGCTGTTGCCCGGCGAAGCGCTCGAACTCAAAATTGTGCGCGAGGGCAAGGACAAGGGCCAGGGCATCGCCTATCTGCCGGACGGTACCATGGTGGTCGTCAACAACGGCCAGTCGCAAATCGGCCAATCGGTGCAGGTGCAGGTCCAGAGCCTTTTGCAAACCGGCGCCGGGGTCATCGTCTTTGCGGACTTGCGGCCCGGCCCGGGCAGTTGAAACCTAAAGCCAACACCCGCGCCAGGCGCCGGCCGGCCGCAAACAATTATGCAAATGGTTACCATTCTCACCGCCTTCAACCCGGCCGATGCGCAACTGGCGCGTTCGCGCCTGGAAGCCGCGGGCTTTCAACCCGTCGTAAAGAATGAACTCGCGGCCCTGAGCATGGATGGTTACGGCCTCGCCGTCGGCGGCATCCTGGTCCAGGTGCCGGCGGAAGAAGCGGATGAGGCGCGCGATTTTCTAAACGCCCCTGATGTAGCCACTGAATGAAGCCGAAACTCGCCCGCCCCCTGGCCGCGCTCAAGCGACTGCTGCCCGGGGAAATTACGCTTGCGGCCTCCGTGCTCCGGCAGTATGCCGGCGACAAATGGTTCGCCGCCCACCCGCCCGAGGCGGTCGCCCGGCCCCGCTCCACCAAGTCCGTCGCCACGATTCTGCGGTTTGCCAACCGCCACGCCATCCCGGTAACGGCACGGGGCGCGGGCCACGGTTACGTCGGCGGTTGTGTGCCCTTGCACGGCGGCATCGTGCTGTCCCTCGAACGCATGAATCGCATCCTGGAGATTAACGCCGGCGATTTCGTCGTCGTCACGCAACCCGGCGTCATCACCGCCACGCTCCAGGGCGACGTGGAACAGCAGGGCTTGTTCTATCCCCCCGATCCCGCCAGCCGGAAGGAAAGTTTTATCGGCGGCAACATCGTCACGAACGCGGGCGGGCCGCGCTGCCTGAAATATGGCGTCACCCGCGATTACGTCCTCGGTCTGGAGGTCGTGCTGGCGGATGGCACCATCGTCCGCCTTGGCGGTCGCACGCACAAAAACAAAACCGGCTTTGATCTGCACCGGCTCTTTGTCGGTTCGGAAGGGTTGCTTGGAGTTGTAACCGAGGCCACACTCAAGCTGCTGCCCCGCCCCCCGTATCGCGCCAATCTCGCCATCGGATTTTCCACCATGCGCGCGGCCGTCCGTTCCCTGCACGCCATTCTCCGCGCTGGTTTCCTGCCGGCTGCCTTGGAACTGGCGGATGCCTTCACCCTCGCCGCCGCATACAAACGAACCCGGAGCGAACGTCTGCGCGGATGTCGGGCGCACCTGATTGTGGAGCTGGATGGGCAGCGGGATTCGGTTCGCGGCGAGATTCGCACCTTGCAACGAATTGTCCGCGCGCAGCAGCCGTTATTTGTTGAAGTCGGGCTGGGCGACCAACAATGCGAAGCCGTCTGGAAGATCCGCCGCGAGTTTTCATATTCGCTGCGCGACACGGGTTTGACCAAACTGAACCAGGACATCGTCGTGCCGCGGAGCCGATTGGAAGACCTGTTTGCATTCGCCGCGCGCCTGCAAAAGAAGCACCACCTGCAATTTGCCTGCTTTGGGCACGCGGGCGACGGAAATATTCACACGAACATCATGGTGGACTTCACCCAGCCGGGCGCCAAACGGCGGTCCGATGCCGCCCTCGACGAGTTGTTTCGGCAGGTTGTCGCGTGGGGCGGAACGATCACCGGGGAACATGGCATCGGCATCGCCAAGAAGCGCTGGTGGCCGCTGGCGGTCCCTCAGACGGCGCGGGAACTTCACCGCACCGTGAAGCGCGCCCTTGATCCTCGGGGCATTCTGAATCCCGGCAAGTTTGTTTGACCTTCGGGCAGCAGTGCCGGCCAAGCGACGGTCAAAATACGGCGCGGCCGCGGGACCCACGGTGCAAAAACCAACCGCACCAGCTAAGATTGCCCGAGAGCTTGTGCCGGCGATTGAACCGCGAAGTATAAGTGCCCAGCAACCATTTCATCCCGGCGACCAGATTTCCCTGCGGTGTTTCCAGCACCAGATGGAAATGATTCCCCATCAAGCACACGGCATGGACCTGCCAGCCGGTTCGGACGCAAACCTCCCCGAGCATTGCCAGAAACCGTTCCCGATCCGGGTCATCCTTGAAGATTTCCTCGCGTCGATCGCCGCGATTCATCACATGGTAAATCGCCCCGGGATATTCCACGCGTAATTTTCGCGCCATGCCTCAAACCATGCGCAACGGACGGGGAGTACCAAGAACCGACCCGAATGGCGGTTAGTTAAGGCCCAAAACTTTCTTGGAGAGAGGCTTGCGCCTCCGGGTGTCGGGCGCGGAGATGAAGATGATCCGGCGGGAAACGCGCTCCATCTCCTGGATGATCTTCCATAGTTTGCGTTCGTTGGTCACCGCCTCCTTCATCGCCTTAAACTGGGC
>JADLHS010000084.1 GCA_020848635.1 Limisphaerales bacterium | reverse complement strand
TGTCGCGTAGTTTTCAAAACAGGACAGATTATTTTGGGCGGTTGGTAAAGAGGAGCGCGGGTTTTTGCTTGGGATTGGGTGCTGCCGCCAACACAGAGTGATGGCCGTTGGGATGGCGGCAAAGGACCACCTTGGTTTGGGGCGGTTTTTCGATGCGCAGGCGTTGGGTGCCGATCGGCAGGCGCCCGTCGCTGCCGACCTGGATGGCGGTGCGTACGCTCCAGACATAATCCCACCACGGACAGCGGGGCGCGGGCCGCAGGACGGAGCGCTTTTCTTTGCGGGCTTGATCCCACGCCCGTTGCGGGATCTGACGCAGTTCGCGGTGGACTTCCTGGGTGTTACGGTGCGCCCGCAGGTCATGGATATGGGGATTGGCGACGGCGATTTCGGTGATCTTTTCGCTGGCGAAATAGGCGGGCAGGCGGCCCTGCCAGTATTGGTGGGCGCGTTCGATTTTGCCCTTGGCTTGGGGCGTTGGGGCATACAGGAAACTGATATCGTAGAACTTGAGCGCCCAACCCAACTGGGTTAGCGCGTCCGGATCGTTCGTGAAAAAGATGCTGTGGTAATCCACGTAAATTCGGAGCGGGCACCCGTGCGCCAGGAAAGCCGCCGGCAGGAAGTCGAAGTCGGAGAGCAGCAGTTCGCGCTCATAAATTTTGGAGCCGGTGAACAGGCGGCTGCAATCATCCAGCATGTTGAGCATGGGGAAGGAAAGCTTGGAGTGAGGGAACCAGCGGTGGGGCGAGGCGTCGAGTAGCCAGAGTTCGCCGATTTGAGCGCGCTGCCAGCGGCGCACGGGGGCCAGGACTTTTTGGAGCGGGACGGCATGAGCCAGATTATTTTCCAGTGCCCAGCGGCGGACCTGGGCGCGGTCGAGTTTGAAGTGGTGCAGGCGCAAGGCTTCGGAAGCGGCGAAGCTGTACGGACACGGCGGCGCGCAGGCCAGACGTTTGGTGAGCAGTTCAAAAACGGGTTGGGGCCAACTGGCGGCATGGTTGCCCCCCGAAGCGCCAGGGGGCCAGAGGGGTGTCTGTTTTCGGGCGCGGGCGGCGGTGTAAGCGGTGGCCAAAGCGTAGCGGCGGCTGCGGGAGAGTCCCAGTTGAGCGCACGCTTGGGAAGCATCCAAAGTGTGTTGCCGGAAGCGTTCCAGCACATGGCGGATGAAGGACGGTGCGTGCCGATGAATGAGTTGTTGGTGTTTTTCAAAGACCGGCAGGATACGGGCAAGCTTGTCTGCCCCACCCGTCTTTTCGTCGGGCATCGCTACGCTCGCCCTCCTCAAAGACGGGTGGGGCAGACAAGCAGAGTCCTGTTTTGCTAACTACACAACTTGTCCTGTTTTGCTCGCCCCGCGACAGGCGATTGAAGTTTCGCCGCAGACTTTAATTTGCGTCGGAACCTAAGGTGACCACTGGTCATCCATTTTCACCACTGGCCAAAATGGTTTGAAAGTGCGGCGGCTGCTCTTCCCGGGCGACCACGCTGATTTCAATTCGCTTGAAACCCGCCGCTTCCAGCCAGCGGTGGAGATCACTTTCCGCAAAACCGAGCCAGCAGTCGCCGTATAACTCGCGGGCTTTCTCGAATTTGTGCGCGAGCAAATCGAGGAGGAGCAGTTGGCCGTGCGGTTTTAGCAATTTGGCGGCGCTTCTCAGCGTGGCCGCTGGATCGGCGGCGTGGTGCAACGCTTGGCTCAGGATGACGAGGTCAACGCTCCCGGCTTCGACCGGCGGGTTTTGGAGATCGCCGAGGCGAAACTCCAAATTCTTCAGGCCATTTTTCTTCGCTTTCGCCGCGCCGAAGGCGACGATCTTCTCCGAGTTATCCACGGCGATGACGCGTTTGCAGCGACGCGCACGTAACTCGCTCAACAAACCTTCGCCGGCGCCCAAATCCGCCACGACGAGCGGCGGCAGGATGCGCAACAATAAATGCCCGAATGCCTCCCACGAACGGCCCGGCCCATAAACGCGATCAAATCGCCCGGCGACTTGGTTGAAGAAAACCTGTGCCTGCTCACTGCGGCGCGCGATGATGCGTTTGAGGTTGATCTGGTCGCCAGCGTGTTCGGCCATCTCTTTGGCCCCGCGAATCGCCAGTTGGATGAATTCGCCGGCCATCGCGTCCGCGTCGGGATTGAGCCGGTAGAAGGTGCGTTTGCCTTCGCGCCGCGAACGGACCAAATCACAATCCGAGAGCAAACCCAGATGCGTGGAGATGCGCGACTGGCCGAGGCGGGTGATCTCCTGGAGTTCGTTTACGGACAGTTCGTTCTTCTCCAGCAGGGCCACGATGCGCAGGCGCGTTGGATCCGAGAGGGCACGGAGCGATTTTAGTGTTGGTGACATGTGGTTGGCGGTCGCGCCAGACTTTTCCCGAAAATACCGTTTGACGCACGTTGAATCTGATATATCATTATATCCTGATACGTCAATATGTCATTGGCGAAGTCTAAAACATTGACTGACCAAAAATACATGAGCAACCGTTACATTTTCTCTTCGGAGTCCGTCGGCGAAGGCCATCCGGACAAAGTCGCCGACACCATTTCCGATGCGGTGCTGGACGCCTGTTATGCGCAGGACAAGTTCAGCCGTGTCGCCTGTGAAACTTACGTGAAGTCCAACATCGCCATTGTGGGCGGTGAAATCACCACCAAGGCCAAACTTGATTTCGTCGCCATTACCCGTAAAGCCATTCGTGAAATCGGCTACGTGAATGACGATGACGTGTTTCATGCGGACAAAGTGTTCGTCAATGTCATTGTGACCCAGCAATCGCCCGACATTGCCCAAGGCGTGGACGCACGTAAGGCCAAGGGAAAAAAGACCGCCAAGCAGGGCGCGGGCGATCAGGGCTTGATGTTTGGTTACGCAAGCAATGAAACGCCTGAACTGATGCCAGCGCCGATCATGTTCGCGCATCGCCTTGGTCGCGAACTCACCAAGATTCGCAAGAGCGGCAAAGTTGCCTGGCTGCGCCCGGACGCGAAGTCGCAGGTGTCCGTCGTTTACGAAAACGGAAAGCCGGTAGCGATTTCTAATGTCGTCATCTCCACCCAACATGCCGCCGATGTCGAGCATGCGGAGATCGAGAAGTTCTGCATCGAGAACGTGATCAAGAAAGTCCTCCCTGCTCGTCTGCTCACGAAGAACACTGAATTTCTTATCAATCCCACGGGCCGGTTCGTGGTTGGCGGACCGCAGGGTGACACCGGTTTGACCGGTCGCAAGATCATCGTGGACACCTACGGCGGCATGGGTCGTCACGGCGGTGGCGCGTTTTCTGGAAAAGACCCGACGAAGGTGGACCGCAGCGCCGCTTACATGGGCCGCTGGGTCGCGAAGAACGTCGTGGCTGCCAAGCTCGCCGCGAAGTGCGAAGTGCAATTCGCCTACGCCATCGGCCATCCTGACCCGGTCAGCGTCCACGTCGAAACCTTCGGCACGGCCACGGTTTCTGATGCGAAGATCATTCGCGCAGTCAACAAGGTGTTCAGCTTCCAGCCGTCGGACATCATTGATCAGCTCAATCTCCGCCGCCCGATTTACGGCAAGACCACCAACTACGGTCACTTCGGTAAGAGCGACAAAGATCTCACTTGGGAAGCGACCAGTAAAGTCGAAGCGCTCCTCAAAGCCATCTAACAAATTACTCGTCGAAGGGTTGGAGTTCGTAACTTCAACCCTTCAACATTTTCAAATACTATGTCCAAAGCAAAAAAATCCACTGCTGCTGCAGTCCTGGCTGAAGTCAGCACGGCTCTGCCCAATCTCGCCAAGTTCGCCGCACAAACGCCGACAGGCAAAGACTACATCGTCCGTGACTTCGCGCTCGCTGAATGGGGTCGCAAGGAAATCGCCGTTGCCGAACACGAAATGCCCGGCTTGATGTCGGTGCGCAAAAAATATGCGAAGTCAAAGCCGCTCAAAGGCGTGCGCATCACCGGCTCGTTGCACATGACGATCCAGACCGCAGTCCTCATCGAAACGCTCGTTGCCATCGGCGCGAATGTGCGTTGGGCGAGCTGCAACATTTTCTCCACGCAAGATCACGCGGCCTCCGCCATCGCGGCGACCGGTACGCCGGTGTTCGCTTGGAAGGGCGAGACGCTCGAAGAATATTGGGAACTCACGCTCAAGGCGATTTTGTTTCCCGGCGACCAAGGCCCGCAGCTCGTCGTTGACGACGGCGGCGACGTGACCTTGCTCATCCACAAAGGTTACGAGCTCGAAAAAGGCAGCAAGTGGGCCTACGAAACAAAGGGCGACAGCCACGAAGTTTCCGTCGTGAAAGCGCTCCTGCGCCGGCTCGCGAAGGAGAAGCCCGGTCTCTGGACGAAGATCGTCAAGGATTGGCGTGGCGTTTCCGAAGAGACGACCACCGGCGTGCATCGCCTCTATCAGATGAAGGAAGCGGGCAAGTTGCTCGTGCCCGCCATCAACGTGAACGACTCTGTCACGAAGTCAAAGTTCGATAATCTCTACGGCTGCCGCGAATCGTTGGCGGACGGTATCAAGCGCGCCACCGACGTCATGCTCGCGGGCAAGGTTGCGGTCGTCTGCGGTTACGGCGATGTCGGCAAAGGTTGCGCCCATTCACTCCGTGCTTACGGTTCGCGTGTGGTCGTCACCGAGATTGATCCCATCAACGCGCTGCAAGCCGCGATGGAAGGTTTCGAGGTCAACACCATCGAGAGCACGCTTGGCGTCGGCGACATTTACGTCACCACCACCGGCAACTGCGACATCGTCACCGTGCAGCACATGCTGGCGATGAAGGACCAAGCCATCGTTTGCAACATCGGGCACTTCGACAATGAGATCCAGGTGGACGCGCTCAAGAAGCAAAAAGGCGTGCGCATCGAGAACATCAAGCCGCAATACGACCGCTATTATCTGCCCGGCAACAAGAGCATCTACATGCTCGCCGAAGGCCGGCTCGTGAACCTCGGTTGCGCCACCGGCCATCCGAGCTTCGTGATGAGCAACTCGTTTACGAACCAGACGCTCGCGCAAATTGATCTCTGGGCGAACAAGGACAAATACGAGAAGACGGTTTATCGTCTGCCGAAGAAGCTCGACGAAGAAGTCGCCCGCTTGCACCTGGAAAAGATCGGAGTGGTGCTGACCAAGCTGACCAAGGCGCAAGCCGAGTACCTCGGCGTCTCAGCGGACGGCCCTTACAAGCCGGAACACTATCGCTACTAAGCGAATTCAAATCTGAAACACGAAAGGCGAACGGGAAACCGTTCGCCTTTTCTTTTCTCACGAAGCACCTAAAACACACGAAAGCGATTTAACCGCTTATTGCCGCTGATAAACGCCGCGCCAGCCGCGCCTCATTCTTCCGCTTCAGTTCGTGTTCCCACACGCGCAGCACGCGCCAACCCGTGCGCCGCAATGTCCGCGTCACCAGAGCATCACGTTTCATGTTTGCAGAAAACTTGCGCTGCCAGAACGCGCGATTGTTCTTCGGCTTCGTGGCGTGCTTGGGGCAGCCATGCCAGAAACAGCCGTCCACAAAGATCGCAAGCCTGAGTTTTGGAAAAACAAAATCTGGCTTGCCGAACACTGCCTGATTACGCCGCCAGCCGGTGATTTTATGCCGCCGAAACAACCGCGCCAGCGCCAGTTCCGTATCTTTGTTGCCGCGCCCGCGAATCCGCGACATTACTTCCGACCGCTTGGCTTTGGTGAAAACGTCAGACATGAACAAAAACTTTGACGCTAATTTCGCGAATTGACGCTAATTGTGAAATCCCTTTTTCCCATTCGCGATAATTCGCGCAATTCGCGTCAAAGTTCTTTCTGAATCCGTGCCAATCGGTGCAATTCGCGTCTTCACACCACCACCGTTTCCACCGTCTCGTCGAGCGCGGTGATGTTTCGGGATGCCACGCGAAACTGGCTTCGTTTCTTCGACTTCGCCTGCGCGGTGGACGCGTTCTCCAGCTTGATGCCCGGATCGTAATACATCGCGCCCGCCGCGAACGCCCGCAGCAGTCGCAGCGAATCCGTGCCCTGCGCCAGACGCACCTTGTGACCGTAGGCGTATTGCCAGTTCGGTTCGGTCTGGCGTTTCGACGGCACATAAACCGCCTGCGCGTGTTTGTGCGCCCAATGCTCCAGAATCTTTTTGAACGACCACGAGGCGGCCACCTCATCCGCGTCACTCACCAGCGCGATTTTGCCATTCGCATCCGTGATCTTGCCCGTCGCCGTGTTGAAGCCGACCAGTTGCATCGTCAACCCGGTGGGCGGACAACGCTGGCCCACGACATGCCGCCCGCCGAAGTTCAGCCGGTCCGGTTTGTCATTCTTGTCCGCGTAACCAAACTTGCGGATGAACGATGCCACGTCGGCGTCCTTGTAAAAGCCGCCGTCCGGTTCGGGTGTCATCATGGTGATGGGTTTGGCGGATTCGATGCGCTCGAAATCATCGACGGCAAACTGTTTGACCTCCCAGCCGAGGAAATCCGGTTCGCCGGAACTGTTTTTGGCGATGCCCAACTCCGCCTCCAACGTGAACCCGCCGCATTGCGGTGCGGTGCAAGGTTTCAACTGTCCATCCGAATCAAGCTGCTTGGAATCAATCCGGTTTTGGGCCAAAGCAACGCCCGTCTTCGTCAACAATCACGCCGTCGGGATGAACAGAAACTGGAACAACGTATTCCTCTACTTCGATGGCGTCCTCATATTCCCTCTCGCCATCGAGGAATTGCTGCAGCCGGGTCATCTGGTTATCAACAATCTCCTTCTGCGCTTCCAACTCGGTTTCAAAGACCACGTATCCATTCTCATCGCTGACCAACGGGACTGGCCCTTGGCAAAATGTGTTGACGTAAATGCAAAATCCGTCCCGAAGGTTTGATGAGGTGTCTTGGCTCATAGTTCGGCAGATACACCTGGCCAGGTTTGCCAGACTCGACAAGCACAATCCGCGCAAACGCTTCACTTTCCCGAGTCTTCCCCACATACTCCCGCCCGAAATGTCCAATGTGGTCAACAACTCCGGTTTGGCGCGGTCTTGGTATGGGGCTGCCATCGGAGACTTTCTGACCAGTGAGGCTGACGACATTCTCGGCAAGCTTTCCCGTCACGCAGGGGACGGGCACTTTTCCGATCAGCGCGATGCTTGGCTCGCGCAGATCGACATCCTTCACACGCAACTCAAAGGCTTGGATGGTTGGATCTTCTTTGAATTCAACATCCCCCGCATGGGGCGGCGCGTGGACGTCATTCTCGTTCTGGGCTCGGTGATCTTTGCGTTGGAATTCAAAGTTGGCGAAACGACCTACGACCGCGCGGCAATCGAACAGGTCTGGGACTACGCGCTCGATTTGAAAAACTTTCACGAGGCCAGCCACAACGTCGCCATCGCTCCCATTCTCGTGGCCACCGAAGCCAAGGCCGTAGGCGGCAAGTTCGAGGCTGACGCAGACAACGTTTATCGGCCCGTCCTGACCAACGCCGACAAACTGCGCGAGACGTTGGAGTTAGGTCTGCGCCTTGCCAATGGTTCGGCCCTAGACGCTCAAGCTTGGGCGCGTGCCTCGTATCGCCCCACTCCAACGATTATCGAAGCCGCGCGGTCGCTCTATGCGCAGCACTCAGTCGAAGCCATCGCTCGTTTTGATGCTGGCGCTCAGAATCTTCACACGACATCCAAGCGTATCGAAGAGTTGGTGGATGAAGCGCGCAGCACGGGGCAGAAGTTCATCTGCTTCGTGACCGGCGTTCCCGGCGCAGGCAAAACTTTGGTGGGATTGAACATCGCCACGCAGCGGCGGGACGAAAAAGCACCCACGCACGCCGTCTTCTTGTCGGGCAATGGGCCGCTCGTTGCGGTGTTACGCGAGGCGTTGACCCGGGATGAATACTTCCGGCTTAAGGCTCAGAACAAGAAGGTCACCAAAAAGAAAATCGCGACCCCGGTAAAAGCCTTCATCCAAAACGTTCACCACTTTCGCGACGCAGGACTTACAGACGAGAAAGCGCCACCGGAACACGTCGTAATCTTTGATGAAGCTCAGCGGGCGTGGAATTCGCAGATGACGGCCAACTTCATGAAGCGAAAGAAAGGTCGCCCGGGCTTCACCCAATCCGAGCCCGAGTTTCTGATTTCCTACATGGACCGACATCAAGATTGGGCAGTGATCATTTGTCTGGTGGGCGGTGGTCAGGAAATCAACACCGGCGAAGCCGGCATCTCCGCTTGGTTGAATGCCGCAATCGAACATTTCCCGCATTGGAAGATGTTCATCTCCTCTCGACTGCACGACAGCGAGTATGCCGCCAATAACTCTCTCGAACTCGCGCAACGGACAGCACAAACCCATCAGGAAGATTCACTGCATCTCGCAGTTTCGATGCGGTCGTTCCGCGCCGAGA
>JADLHS010000083.1 GCA_020848635.1 Limisphaerales bacterium | reverse complement strand
TTGCCCGCATTTTCCAGAATTCCCGGTCCCTGCGTTCGGCCCCCCGGGACGGGCATGGGCGCGGCGATGACGACGGCCAAACCTTGGTTGACTCCGGTGGCATCCCCACTGCTAAGCCGGTTGCGTGCGAGATCGAATTTCCTCCGATCGGTTGCGGACAGTGGGTTCGATTCGTCCTCGCAAACGATCGTGAAATGATTACATCTGTGCCAGCCTGGCGGGGAAAAGTCTTAGCCGCAATTTGTGTGTTGTCGCTCAGTCCGTTCGTCCACGGCTTTGCCGCGTTGCCGGTGCCGTTGAAGTCCGCGCCGGTGACTCTGGCGTGGAACCCGGCCAATGACCCGGCAGTTCAAGGCTACGGAATCTATTACGGACTGACCAATCAACCCGCCACCAACTACGTCAACGCTGGCACGAATCTGACCGTTACGCTGTTCGACTTGCAGGCCAACGCCGGTTACCGGTTCTACGCCGTTTCCTACAACGCCGCCGGCACTGAGAGCGTTCCCTCGAACCAGTTGTTGCTTACGCCGCCGGTCCTGTCGCGCGTGCGGATCGCGCGGTTGGCCACCGGTAATTTTCGTCTCGCTTTGCGGGCCGCGCCGGGTTCGGTGTGCCAGGTGGAGTGCGCGGACACCCCCGACAGCAGCCTCTGGTTGCCGTTGGGCTTGGCCACCGCCGACGTGAATGGCAACGTGGCGGTGATGGACGCGGCAGCTCCGGATCGCCCGGCCCGGTTCTATCGGGTCGCCCGACTTGCCAATCCACCGCCCTTCACGCGGCTGCAACTGTCGAAGCAACCATCCGGTGCAATGTTGGTGGCCCTCAACGGTTCGCCCGGCACCACTTGGGAAATTCAGTACACCTCATCCCTCGTCAACGCGCAGTGGACGCCGCTGACGATGGTAACGGCGAATGGAATCGGCAACGCCACCGTGCTGGACGCAGGCGCCGCCTGGCACCCATCCCGGTTTTATCGCGCCGTGCTGCTTAATCCGCCTACGTTCACGCGTATCCAGTTGGCGAAACTGCCAAATGGCTCGCTGAAAATTACCCTCAATGGTTCACCCAACACGGCTTGGGACATCCAATATGCTGCATCGCCCGTGAGCACCCAATGGACGACCTTCGCCACCGTAACCGCCAATGCCACGGGCGAGGCCACCGTTACCAATTCGCCACCGAGCGACATCACATCGCGATTCTACCGGGCCGCGCTACCGTAACATGGGATCTCGGGCGCTGAACTGCTCCGATTGGTGGGGAACGCGTGGATTGCTGGGGCTGGCCGGGCGCCAGCCCCAGCGTTTTTTGTTGCCGCGTTTGCGACGGGTGAATTCGCGGCGCAGGAAAAGGCTGGTCTGCCTTATCGTGCTTGGCGAAGCTGTCGCTGATGCAAAGCGAAACCCCGGTGCGCAACGTCCTGTCGGACCTGATTTATCCGTTTGGTTCGATTACGGAACAACTAAACCTGGCCCACCTGTTTGCGGCCTCGCAGCCGCTCGAGGTTGAACTTGGCTGCGGGGACGCTTCGTTTCTGGCCGAATACGCGCGGCAGCATCCGGAAATCAATTTTCTCGGCGTGGAACGATTGCTGGGTCGCTTGCGTAAACTCGATCGCAAAGGCCGGCGCAACGGCGCCGTCAACCTGCGCGGCGTTCGCATCGAGAGTGCGTACTTTCTGGAATATCTTTTACCGCGAAACGTTGCCACTGCGCTGCATATTTATTTCCCCGATCCGTGGCCCAAGAAGAAGCACCGCAAGCACCGGCTCATCAATGAGCGGTTCCCCACCCTGGCATGGCACGCCTTGGCCCCGGGCGGTGTGGTGTACCTCCGCACAGATGATGAAGATTACTTCGGACAGATGGGGGAGGTTTTCGCGGCCGACCAGCACTTTCAACCGGTGGCAACGCCGGTGCAGTTGGCGGCGGTGCTGACGGATTTCGAGCGGGAGTTCAACGCCCGGGGCATCCCCACCCGCCGCGCCGCATATCAGCGGGAT
Organism: Limisphaerales bacterium; assembly: GCA_020848635.1. Classification (GTDB taxonomy): domain Bacteria; phylum Verrucomicrobiota; class Verrucomicrobiia; order Limisphaerales; family JADLHS01; genus JADLHS01. The sequence continues at coordinate 19,601 of JADLHS010000083.1, read as the reverse complement.
TGAAGCTCAAACATCAATCACCGGGCCATTGCCGCCACCGGGCTTGGAATCCGTCGGCCGCTGATGCCGGCGCGCGGCGAGGCGGGCATTGCCCCCGCCGGTCATGATGTTTAATGGCAGGGAGATCACGCTAATGACGAGCGAGCCAAGCATCGCCCACCCGAAACTGTCCACTTCAAAGCCCTTGCCCATGATCCAATGCACGAGATAGAGCAGGGCCGCGTTGATGACGAGGGTGAACAGTCCCAACGTGAAAATCAACAACGGCAACGCCAGCAACAGCATGATCGGCCGAATGAATGCGTTTAGGATGCCGAGGAGCAGCGACGCCACGAACAAATCCGCCGGGGTGGCGTAGCGGATGTGACCACGCAAAACCACCACTGTCACCAGGACTGCAAGGGTGTTGATGAGCCAGCTCTGAATGAATTTTTTGAATCCGGGCGACACAAGTTTTTGCCCCACCTCACCGGCACGGCCAAGCGATAATGCGTTAGCGCTGGTTGTAAAACAAGGCGCAAACCGGCTCACGTCACGGGCAGGAGTGCCGCCAGGGCGGTAAAAAGTTCCGCCGGTCCCGCCAACGGGGCACATCGCCCCCTGCCGGTCACCAAACCGAATCCTGCCCCATAGGCCGGCCCGTTCGCCACGCACGCGTCGGTCTGGCAATCCAGCAACTGTTGCTCCGCGGCCTGCAACACCCTCGCTGGATCGCCATCCACCTCGAACTTCCAGCCGACCAGCCGCGCCTGGGGATACCATGAGCGCAAACCGGCGATGATCTTTGGCGTCGGCACCAACTCCGCCAGCAGCGGGCCCGAGCGCGTGGCTAGCTTTCCGGATTTGATCTCGCTTAACTCGCCGTTCGGCAACCGCCCCCAGATTTTGCCAAACCGGAAATCGCTTACCGCTGCCGCGTGGAACACCGCGCCGATGTTTTGCCGTGCGAGGGTGTGCAGCTTTTCCGTCAGGTCGGCCGTGGTGGTGAAGCGTTCCAGTTGTTTTACGTTCCGTGTGCCACTGTAGGTTGACGGTTCACCGAGGAGCAGCGTCACCGTGTGGCCGCGGGTGGTGAGGAAGTTGGCCAACTCGGTCCCGAGCCGGCCGGTGGAAAAATTCGTGAGGCGACGCACGTTGTCCAGCGTCTCGAATGTCGGCCCGGCGGTGACAACACAATTCATCCCGCGGAGGATGCCTCACCCTCCGGCGGGGTTCAACCTCGCTTCGCCATGCGCACGGGGCGGCTACCGTTGGCTGGGGGGAGGTCGGGTTTCATTCAGGAATTTCAATCTCGCCGCGCAGATAAATCGTCGCCCGTCCGCCGATGAATACCCTTTCGCCCGCATCCCGGCACATCAGTTCGCCGCCCCGGGCGGAAATTTGGCGTGCCAACAAGGCGGGTTTGCCCAGCCGCCGCGACCAGTAGGGAATCAACGTGCAATGCGCCGAACCGGTGACCGGGTCTTCGTTGATCCCGGCGGCGGGCGCAAAGAAACGCGAAACGAAATCGCAATCGGCGCCCGGGGCGGTGGCAATGATGCCAAGGCAAGCGAGGCTTCGCAGGATGCCAAAATCCGGCTGCAACGCCTGCACTTCCGCCGCGCTGGCAAACACGGCGAGATAATCCCGCGTCTTGAGCACGGTGCACGGTTTCGCGCCCAAGCCGCGAATCAATGCCTCTGGCGCCGCGCACGCCGTGGCTGGTCGGGCTGGGAAATCCAGTGTCAACACATCGCCCGCGCGTGCAACTGTCAGCCGTCCGCTGCGGGAATGAAAGTGGACCGTGTGGCTGGAAAAACCGCGTTCGGTGAACAACACAAACGCCGCGGCGAGCGTGGCATGGCCGCAGAGGTCCATCTCGGCTGTTGGCGTGAACCAACGGAGATCGAAGTCGCTGCCACGCGCGACAACAAAGGCGGTTTCGGAGAGGTTGTTTTCAGCCGCAATGTTTTGGAGCGTGGTGTCGGGCAGCCACGCTTGCAGCAGGCAGACGGCGGCGGGATTGCCGCGAAAGGTCGCGTTGGCGAAGGCGTCAACGTGGTAGCAGGCGAGTCTCATTTCGCGGGGGCGCCACCCGGCGATTCACCACAACCGCAGGCTTCCGATACGGGTTCATCGCAGCTGGGCCGGCTGGTTTTTACCGCGTCAATTTCCAGCCGCACCATCCGAACGTGGACGTGCCCGTGGGCGTCCGCCGGGTTTTTCATCAGGTAGCGCGCCACCACGGCGGCGATGAATTCCTCCCGCGCGGCTTCCGGCACGCGTTGGGTGTATGGCATCCAGGTGGTTCGGAACCATGAGGCGAAGGCGCTCCGGTTTTCGTGGCTGGCGTTCTTGGGGCTGAGTTTGATGGAACTCGCACACAAACCATGACGTGGCAGCCAACGCTCGTAATCCTCGGGTCGGTGGAAGAAATAGGGCGCTTCGAGCTTGCGGAAGTAATCGCGCCATTGCTTGAGCCGGAGCACGCCGCACAACGCCAGGAAAACCTCGCTGGCGTTGCCCTGCCCGCCGCACGACACCACGAGGCGTCCGCCGTTGTGTAAGCCCGTCGCCGCGCCCCGCAAGAACGCGGGATGATCATCCACCCAATGCAAGGCGGCGTTGGAAACGACGAGATCAAACCGCTGGCGAAAATGAATCTGCCGCGCGTCCATGACCTTGAACTGGAGATTGGCGAACGGCGGCCCGGAGAACTTGCCGGCGGCATACCGGATCATCTCCGGCGAGCTGTCAATCCCAACCACCGAACCGTGTGGCACCGCCCGCAACAGCTCGGCGGTCACTTTCCCGTCGCCACAACCCACGTCGAGAATGCGTTCGTCGCCGCGCAACTGAAGCCGGGCCATGAGCTCATGCGCCCAGACGAGTTGCGAAGCCGAATTCGCCGCGTAATCGGAAGGATTCCAGATGACGTTCGGCGTTTGGCTGGGGGACGACGAGGTCACGCGGCAGCTTTCAATTCAGCGAGCGGGGGCTGGCGGTGCTCTTCGCCAAGGCCGATCAAAGCAGCCCTGCCGTTTCCGGAAGGCTGCATCGGAGGTTCATGCTCTGCACCGCCTGCCCGCCGGCGCCTTTCACCAGATTGTCCTCGGCACTCATGACGATGAGCCGACCCGTGCGCGGATCAAGGCGCCACGCGATTTCACAGACATTTGTGCCGACGACGTTCTTGGTGTCAGGTACCGCCTTGCCTTCGAGCAGGCGACCGAACGGTTCGTTGGCGTAGGCAGCCGCATAGCAGGCGGCAACCTGCTCGCCGAATTTGGTCGCGCCCGCCGCGTCGTTGAACGGCTCGCCGGGGGCGAGGTAAAGCGTGGTGAGGATGCCGCGATTCACCGGAATCAGGTGCGGCGTGAATTGAATCACAACTGGTATCCCGGCGGCGAGGGTGAGTTGTTCCTCGATTTCCGACAAGTGACGGTGTTTGGGCACGCCGTAGGGACGAACGCTTTCGTTGCACTCGCAGAACAGGTAATCGAGTTCCGCCTTGCGGCCCGCGCCACTCACGCCGCTCATGGAATCAGCGATAATGCCGTGGGGCTTGATATGTCCCGCCCGCAACAGTGGAATGGTTGGAAGCAAAATGCTCGTGGGGTAGCAACCGGGGGATGCGATGAGCTGGGCCTGTTTGATCTGCTCGCGATAAACTTCGGGCAGCCCATAAACCGATTTTGCGAGCAACTCGGGGGCGGGATGGTCATGCACGTAGAACTCCTTGTAAACGTCCGCGCGCTTGAGCCGAAAGTCCGCGCTCAGATCAATGACGATGCAACCGGCATTTAGCAGCGGCACCGCGTATTCCGCCGCGACGCCGTGGGGCAGGGCGAGAAAAACAACCTCCGCCTGCTTTGCGAGCAGCTCAGCATTGGGCTCGACGAACCGTAGCGCCTTCGATTTTGGATGGCTGGCGAACTTCGGGAATACTTGCGCAAGTGGCTGTCCCACACTTTGGCGCGAGGTGACGGCAACCAGTTCCGCGTGCGGATGGTGGAGCAGCCGGCGGACGAGTTCTTCGCCGGAATAGCCGGATGCGCCGACGATGGCGACTCTCTTGATAGTCATGACTTCTTTCTTTTACCGCAGAGACACCGAGACGCAGAGCAAAATCTTTGTCAGCGAGCCAAGGCCGGGTCGCAAACAACCCGCCAGCGTCACGGCCCAGGATCGAAACCTGAAACCAGCCAGGCGCCTCGCGCTGTCTCCGACAAACAAAAAACCCCGCGGGCGCTGGCCAGCGAGGTTTGAAAATCTTCAGTGCGATTAACGCTTGCTGAACTGGAAACGCTTGCGCGCACCCGGTTGGCCGTACTTCTTGCGCTCGCGCATACGCGGATCGCGGGTCAGAAAACCTTCCTTTTTGAGCGAGGATCGCAGGTTCGCGTCAAACTGCAACAGCGCGCGGGCAATGCCGTGACGAACGGCGCCGGCTTGGCCGTTGGGGCCGCCGCCGGTGACATTCACCTTCACGTCGAGCTTGTCGGACGTGCCGGTAACCGTCAGGGGCTGCGAAACCGTCGAACGGAGGGTTTCCAGCGGGAAATAGGTGTCAAAGGCGCGGCCATTGACGGTGATCTTGCCGCTGCCGGATGCGAGCCGCACGCGAGCCACGGCGGTTTTCCGGCGGCCGGTGCCGAGGAATTCAGGGGTCTTGATTTCTGCCATCGGTTGGTGAGGGTTGAGAGTTAGTTCGCGGCTTTGAGCACGGCTGGGGTTTGCGCGGCATGCGGGTGCTTGTCGCCCTTGTAAACTTTGAGTTTGGTCAGCAGCACGCGCCCGAGCCGGTTCTTGGGGATCATCCCTTTCACGGCCCGGTGGATCAACATGTCGGGTTGGGTTGCCCGCAATTGCGCCACGGTGGTGTATTTCTCGCCGCCCTTCCAGCCGGAATAGCTCATGTATTCCTTGGCGGTCTCCTTCTTGCCGGAAAGTTTGATTTTCTCAGCGTTGATGACGACCACGAAGTCGCCCGCGTCGAGATGAGCGGTATAAACCGGTTTGTTTTTTCCGCGCAACACGTCCGCGACCTGCACCGCCAAGCGGCCCAGCACCGCGCCATCGGCATCAATGACATGCCACTTGCGCTCTTCCAAATTCACCTTCGGCAAAAAAGTTTTCATGCGATTCCCAACAAAGGGACGCAGACGTTAGCAAATGAGCGATTGAAGTCAATAGCTGTTTCCGGACATTTTGGGGTCGGTTCGTCCGCCCGGCATTTGTTGGGGAAAGGGGCGCTTGAGCCCAACCGATCCAGCCCGCCGCTCATTTTGGCGCTGCGGGCGCGGGGCCGGGTGAGATTTGTTGTCGTCCATGATAAGCGATTAGAAAGTAAACCAGCACGGCGGCCACGATGACGGCCAACCCGCCCCAGAAAATCGGCCATTGAGTGCCGCCCGGGCGCACGCACGTCGCAAACCACCAACCCGTGCCCAGGTAGCCGATGAGGTTGCCGACGCCACTACTCATCAGCGCCATCAACGCCTGCGCCCGCGCACGCCAGGCGGCCTCCACGCGTTGGTCGAGATAGATCTGCGCAGTGATGAACACGAGGGTGAAGGAACAGCCGTGCAGCATCACCCCGGCGAGTAACCACGCCTTGCCGTTGATTGCACTCAACGCAAACCGCAGCACGCCGAAACTCAATCCAGCGGCAAAAATCCACTTCAACCGCCAGCGCAACAGCAGTCCGCCCAACATGAACATGGTGATGATTTCCGTCACCTGCCCCAGGGTCATCCAAGCGCTGGTGTGCTCCAGGCCGAGTTCGCGCAGGTGCGGGGGCGTGAAAGGATAAAATCCGCACAACGGAATGGCGAACAAGGCCACGGTGATGAACACCACGCGGTGGTCGGGATTCTTCAAGAGCGTGAGCGCATCCAGGCCCAGACGCTGGCGCAAGGTCAGATGCTCGGCGGATTTGGGCGTCTCCAACATTGGCAGGAAGAACGTGAACGCGACGACCCCCAGCCAGGTCACGGCCCCGGCATAGCCCGCCACCGGCGAGGAGTCCGCATTCAACCAGCTCACCAGCCAGCAACCGGCCATCCAGCCGAGCGTGGCCATTGCGCGGATCGGGCCGAACTCCTTCTTGGCATCCTCCAGGCGTGCGAAAATTATTGTCGAGGAAATGCTCCAAGTGGGCGACGAACACAGCGCGTGAAGTTGGATCAGGACCAGCACCAGCCACGGACTCCAGTGCAATTGGATGGCCGTGGTCGCCAGCGCCATGGCGGCGGCGGTGGCCAGCGCCAGCCCGCGCAGCACTTTCACCGGCGACGCATGGCGATCGGCCATCGCCCCGAAGATGAGAGGCGAAATAAACGCTGCGAGTGCGGAGGTGGCGAAGGCATAGGCCTTGATCGCGTGGTAACCGTGGGCATCAAGGACGCTGCTCAACGGGACAAACCACATCCCCAGCGCCGCTCCTTGAATGAAGAACAGCGCCGTCAATTCCGCATACTCCGCCCGGCGAATTGTTGTCAGCACCGGCATAGGACACACGGGCGGCGGTCAAAAAGCAAAATCATTGCGGGCCGAGGCATCGGTCAGCCTTCCGCCCGTTAGGCCGTTTACTCGGGATCGGGCCGTTATTGGGGCTTCCTTACCAATTGCCAACAGCCGTTTCGGGGGGCGGACAAGCCGGAGCCGCCGGCAGCCAGCGGAGGGTGCCGACATCGAGCGCGCCCAGAATATCGAAGCGCAGCAGGCGCGGTTTGGAATTCGCGAAGGGCTGTTTCAGTTGGTGGAGGAATTCCGGGGGAGACCGGTAGTCGTCGTCGCAGCCGCGAACCCGCAGTGGGAAATGCGTCCGCCGTTTTTAACCCGGCAACACCGGTGCGTGGTGGGCCCGTCAGTGCTTCGGGCGCAGCAGCATCGCTTTACGGTCGCTGCCATCCACTTCCACGCTGTGGGTTTCGATGTCCGGATCGTCGCGCAGCGCATGGTGGACAATGCGCCGGTCGAAGGCGGACATCGGTTCCAATTCCACCACCTCGCCCCAGCGGCGGACTTTCTCGGCCGCTTCTTTCGCTTTCTGGACGAGGGCTTCGCGGGCCTGCGCCCGGTAGCCACCCACATCCACCATCACTTTTGGCGCGGTGCTGTCCTGCTGGAACAGCAGGCGGTTGGTAATGTATTGCAGGTCGGAAAGCGTCTGGCCCTGGCGCCCAATCAGCCGACCGGAGTCGTCTGTCTTCACATCCAGGAGGCGGCCATCGTCCATCGGGTGTTCCTCGACCGTCGCTGGGAAGCCGAGGAGGACAAGCAGTTTTTCGAGGGTGGCTTTGGGTTGGGCGGACATAACTTAGGTGCGGCGGGCGGAACGTCGAGCGCGGAATGCTAGGATTGAGTTTGGTGTCATGCGCGTAACCACGGACTATTTCTTCTTTTTATTCGCCGGCGTCAACACCGAAGCGGTTGAGGTCGGCGGCAGTGTGGGGCTCCCTGAAGCCCGGGCGGCGGTGGTTTTGGTTATTTTTGTTTGCAGGATCGTCAGCAGATTGTTGACAGTCATGTAAAGCGCGAGGCCGCCGGAGAAATTGTAGAGGATGACGAGGAACATCAGCGGCATCCAGCGCATCATTTTTTGCTGGGCCGGGTCCATGCCGGGCGACATGGGGGTAATGTGCGTCTGCCAGATGGCCGAAGCGATGTAGAGGATGGGTAGCAGATTGAATGGCAAACCTTCCGGCGTGCTGATGAACGGAATGAAGCTCAGGCCGGGGATCATGAACAGTGTGTCCGCCTTCGACAAATCCGCCGTCCACAGAAAATGCGCGCCGCGCAGTTCGATGGCCGTGCGCAACATGGAGAACAAGCCAAAGAATACCGGCAACTGCACCAGCATGGGCAGGCAGCCGCTCATGGGGTTGATTTTGTTCTCGCGATAAAACTCCCATTGTTTGGCGGGCAGTTTCTGGGGGTCGTCCTTGTATTTTTCCTGGAGCGCCTTCAACTGTGGCGCCATGTCGGCCATGCGTTTCGCCGAGCGGGTGCTGATCGCGGTCAGCGGCCAGAAGATAATTTTCAGGAGGATCGTGATGACGATGATGGCCCAGCCGTACGGGATGGACAGCGCCGAGTGCAGCCAGTTCATGCCCAGAAGCAGCGCCTTAGAGATGAAGCCGAAAAAGCCGAAGTCCATCACCAGATCTACGGTGTTCGCCAAGCGGCCCGCGATGCTGGCGAGCGTGCTGTATTCCTTGGGGCCGGCATAGAGGTTGAATTTCCGCTCGACGGTCTTCCCCGGCTCAATCGTCAATCCCGGATATACCAGCGTGGTTTCAAAACCTTTGCGGGCCGGGCTGTTGGTAAAACTGAAACGTCCGGTCAGGGGTCGAGGCAGATCAATCGCTCGGGCCACAATTTCCAGTGCCGGGGTGTCCGGCATGGCGACGAAGGCGAAGAATTGATTGTGAGGCGCCGCCCAGACGACGTTACTGGCACCGCCGCGATACTCTGTCCTCGGCGTGCCCGGCATGCAGCCAAAGCGTTTGTTCTCGAAATAAGCCGTCAGGGTGTCTTGCTGCTTTGCGCCGTCGTTCCACATGATGCCCGTGGCCGCGCCGTCGTCGTCCGTGCCCATCGGGGTTGCTGTGCCAATCACCCATTCCTGCGCCGGCACGGTGAGGGGGTGGTTCGCTGTGTTCTCGAACCGCACACTGGCATGGACTAGATAATTCGTGCCGAGTTGAAACTCCTTCACGATGCGCAAACCATCCGCCAGCGTCTTCTCCGCGCGCAAAGTATTTCCCGTCCGGGTCAGGTCAAAAACTCCGTCTTCTTGCCAGCCTTCACTCCCCACGAGCGCCAGCACCGGCATTTGCGCATTGACGTTCAACGCCGCAAAACTGCTGGTCGGTGGGGCTCCCTTGCGGTGGTGCGAGACCACCTCCGGATATTTGACCAGCGCGATCTCGCTCAAGCCGCCGCCGAGCGCCGTGAACGTGTAACGGGCGTTCTCGTTTGTCAGCACCACTGATGGAGCTTCTAGGTTGGTGGCAAACGCCGGGCGGATAAATGCGGAAGGGCTGGTCACCGGCGTCGCCGTGCTCGGGGACGAAGTCGGAGATTGGGCCGTCGTCCCGGCGTTGGTCGCGTCGGGCGGCGGCGTTTTGGCGGGGACGGGCGGATACAGCTTCGGCACCAGCACACCCGACCACAAAAACATCAGCCCCATGCAGGCGACGATGACGATGATAGATTTACGATCCATGAAATTCTAGTGGGCGATGGCGGATTTAGCGGGGGCAACCTTGGAATTTGGAATCGGAACGGGATCATGCCCGCAGCCACCCCACGGCTGACACCGGCAAATCCGCTGGGCCGCGAGCCAGCCGCCCGTCAGCGCGCCGTGGGTTTGCACGGCCTCCGCCGCATACGCCGAACAGGTTGGCGTGTAGCGGCACCCGGCCGTCGGGCCGAACAATGTTGCCAGCGCCGGCGAAATCGCCCAGCGATAAACCCGCACCGCGAGCAGCAAGATATGTTGGGCCGGGTTCACTTCAGAAGCCCCGCGGTGCGCAGGGTGTTGAGGAAATCGCGCTCCACGTCGGCAAATGTTCGACCCGCAATGGACGGCCGGGCCACGAGCACCAGCTCGAGCGATTGAGCGAGTTCATATTGATGAAGGCGAAAGGATTCCCGCAACAGACGCTTGACCCGGCTGCGAACCACGGAACCGCCGACTTTCTTGCTGACCACCACCCCGAGCCGCGAGCGTTCCGCGCCCGGCCGGGGCAACCAGTTGACGATCAGACAGCCGCGCACCATGCGCTGACCTGCCGTGCGCAATTTCATGAAATCGCGGCCCTGCTTGATCCGCGACCCGCGGCCCAAGCCGCGCCGGGCTGGCGCGTCCGCAGCCATGCCCGAAGTTAAACCGGGGTCAGCCGTTTGCGGCCCTCGCGCCGGCGGTTGGCCAGCGTGGCCTTGCCACTCTTGGTGGAATTGCGGTTCAGAAATCCGTGTTGCCGTTTGCGGCGGATTTTTGACGGTTGATACTGGCGTTTCATAAATTATTTCAGCCCGGCCCGACAGTTTCTTTCCCAATTCACGTTCGCCGGGGAAATTCCTGTTGACCGGAGCGGGGGAGGATAACAACGAAAGGAGTCGTGTCAAGCTGCCCTGCCGGGCCAGTTGGTTACCCTCTTAATCGCAATCTTCATCTTACTCTTAATCATTTCCGGAAAGCTCGCCGCTGGGATCCTAAAGGGGAGATCAAGATTACGATGAAGAGCCGAAGCTTGCCCGACCGCTCCAATCACACCGCCGGGGCCGGTAGTGGTGCCGTTTGGGTGGGGCGAGGCGGCTGACGAGCCGACGCCGGTGCAGCTTTGGCCGCCAGGGCTGGCTCGCGAGGACGCTCGCCCCACCAAAATCTCCAACGGGAATCCATCACCGACCTTATTCGCCGATGAAATGGAGTGTGATCTGGCGCGTGTGCGGGGCGTGGAGATGTTCCCACAGGTAAATGCCCTGCCACGTGCCGAGCGCCAGGCGACCGTCGCGCAAGGGCAGGCTGAGGTTCACGGTGGTGAGCGCGGTGCGGATGTGCGCCGGCATGTCGTCCGCGCCTTCGCAGGTGTGGGAAAATAGCGAATCCCCGTCGGGCACGAGGCGGTGGAAGAAGCGTTCGAGATCGGCGCGCACGTCCGGGTCGGCGTTTTCCTGGATGAGCAGCGAGGCGGAGGTGTGCCGCAGGTGCAAGGTGACGAGGCCATCCTGGAAACCGCCCTGGGTGATCCAGGCCGCGACCTCGGCGGTGAAATCGTACAGCCCGCGACCGCGCGTGGCCATCGTCAGTTCGTGGAAAGCTTGGTGGAGCATGGGGTTAGTCTGGATCCGGGAAAAGCCGCCAGCCCGGCGTTAGTCGTATGAATCATGCGTTCACGCTGATTTGCATTGGTTGGTAGCTCTTAGCGTTTGGACTGGGTGACTGACCTCAAGGTGACAAATCACCTTTCTTGGGACAGGTTTCGCCCAGCGGCTCTAGAAACCGCGCCCGATCCTTGTCATCCTCGAACATCTCCTCAATTCAAGATGGTTCTCCCCGACCAGTTAGATCCGCCTTACAGCGCGGACAATGTTTAAGCAATAATGAATTTCTTCGAACTCGAAAAACACTGAACGGTAGCGATCCTCTGCCGTCAATGTTGGATCCGCAAGATGGGCATTTAATTGTCGAGAGCATTGCGCTCACGAAAATCCCCCAAGGTAGGAGCAGAAGCGCACCCCCAGCAGGTACTATTTCTAATTTGAGCATTATAGCTAGAAAAACAAACCCGCTCAGACTCAATCCGAAAAGGACGAAATAGTATTTGGTTCTAATTTTCAAAGTGCAGATGGGAGTTTCTTCCGAACTTATCTATTTGCCACAACTATCAAGCCAATTGTGCGACCAATTTAATTGTGAGAGCAAAGTTTTGATAAAAAGGGTCGCACATTTGGTTTTGAGGGACGGAAATCAGGCCCTGGCAGCGGAGCCAGGTTTCCACTGTGACCCGCCTAAGGTGGCGGGGCTGGTAGTGATGGCCGTTCGTCGTTTTTTCGAGTATCGCTCCGAACCGTTGGAGCAGCAACCGGAAAATGGTTTGAAAGGAAAGGGGGCTTGGTATTGATACCTAACCCTGCGCCGCCACGCTAAGGTTGGCCACGCTCCGGTTTGGTGGGCGGGTAGCGAATGCATTCCGCATTGGGATTGTCAGTTTGGTCTCGGTTGGAAGTTCACTAGGGAATGATGACCAAGGGTGCAGTGGAGCTGCTCCCAGTTGTTACGGCCTCGACCCTTCCTTGGCACGGGCTGGCGTTCCCGTTATGGTCCGCCCGTGCCGATTTTTTATGAGTGTCAACGTTGCACGGCCTGCTGTCGCTGGCCGGGGCAGGTGCGCTTGACGGACGCCGAGATTGCGCGGATTGCGGGCTGCTTGGAACTGAGCGAGCACGAGTTCATCCAGCGCCATACCCGCTTGACACAAGATCGCCGGGGACTGGCCTTGCAGGAACAATCCAATGGCGCGTGCATTTTCTTGGCCGGCAACGATTGCGCGATACAATCCGTGAAACCGCAGCAATGCCGAGATTTTCCGAACCTGTGGCGGCATCCCGAGGCGGAAACCCAGTGCCGGGCGATCCCGCACCTGGTCGGCGACGAGGAATACGTTAAACAGGTGGCGCAGGTGACCGGGCGTACCGTGGAGTCGGTGCGGGAGTTGTTGCGCAGCCGGCAATGACCGGAGCGCCTCGCGCCAGAGCGCGACCGGTCCCTGGTCGCAGGGGCTTCGAAGGATCAGACGCGTTGAATCCTCAGGATTCGCGGTTTCAGCCAATGTGCTGCGGACGAGGGACCGCCCGCGCTCCGCAAGCGCTCCCTCCGCGCTTGGATTCAATTGGTGGATCGCTAGACTGGCCGCGTTATGCCGACGACCCAATCACTTTTCTCCGCTGCCAGGCCGGTCATCGCCATGATCCACGTCGGGGCGTTGCCCGGCACGCCGGCGAACAAGCTCAGCTTGAGCGCCATCGAGAAGCAAGCGGTGGCCGAGGCCAGGATTTTTCGCGCGTCGGGCGTTCACGGCTTGATGTTGGAGAACATGCACGATACGCCATATCTCCGCGGGCAGGTGGGCCCGGAGATTGTCGCGGCGATGGCGATCATTGCCCGGGCCGTGAAACGGACGAGCCAACTCGCGTGTGGGGTGCAGATTCTGGCCGGCGCCAATCTTGAAGCTCTGGCAGTGGCGCACACGGCGGGCTTGGATTTCATCCGGGCCGAGGGCTTCGCCTTCGCGCATGTTGCGGACGAAGGCATCATTCAATCTTCGGCGGCGGAGCTGCTGCGGTATCGCCGGGCGATGGGCGCGGAGTCGGTGCAGGTCTGGGCCGACGTGAAAAAGAAACACAGCGCGCACGCCATCACGGCGGATGTGGGCATCGGCGAAACAGCGCACGCCGTCGAGTTCATGCGCGGCGACGCGGTGATCGTGACCGGCACGGTGACGGGGGCGGCCCCGCGACGCGCCGATGTGCTCGCGGTGAAACGGCAAACGCGTTTGCCGGTTTACCTGGGTTCCGGCGTGACGGCGGCCAACTTGAAGCGGTTTTACGGGGCGGCGGATGGGTTCATCGTCGGCTCGGAGTTCAAGCAGGGCGGCCAGTGGTCTCTGGCGGTGGATGCGAAACGGGTTGAAAGATTCATGGCGGCGCATTCCAAGCTTGCGTAGCCGCCAACCGCAGGCGGCGGAGGTCAACGCCCCGGAATCCGCCTCGTCGCGTCGGTGGCTACGGGCCGCCGAGTTTCATCCCTGGTTTCAACGGATGGCCCGCGAGAAACTCCGCCGCGCTCATGCGGCGGCCACCTTCGCGCTGCAAGGATGTGATGCGCAGTGCATCGTTGCCGCAGCCAATGACGATCCCGCTCTTCTCGGCCTCAAGAATTGTGCCCGGCATTCCGGGCTGCAAAACTAATTCCGCGCCCCAGATTTTTAGAAGTTGTGGCGGCGTTTGTCCGGTCCGAAAGGTGAACGCGCCGGGCCACGGGGTGAAGGCCCGGATGCGATTCCAGATCGCGCGGGCCGGCTGCTGCCAGTCAATCCGACCGTCCTCCTTCTTGATCTTGCCGACGTGAGTTGCGCGGGTGGCATCCTGGGGTTGCGGCCGGACCTTGCCGGCAACGTAGTCCGGGATGGTTTGCACGAGCAGTTCGGCCCCGAGTTCCGCGAGCCGGTCATGGAGCGTGGCGGCATTGTCCTCGTCGCGGATCGGGGTTGCGCGTTGGGTGAGGATGTCGCCGGTATCGAGGCCCACGTCCATCTTCATGATGGTGACGCCGGTCTCGGCGTCGCCGTTGAGAATCGCCCACTGGATCGGGGCGGCGCCGCGGTAATTGGGCAGCAAAGACGTGTGAACATTCAGACAACCGAAGCGCGGTAACTCCAGAATCGCCTTCGGCAGAATCTGGCCAAACGCAGCCACGGCAATGAGGTCCGGCGCGAGGGCCCGTAGTTCGGCGACGAATTGTTCATCACGAGCTTTCTCCGGTTGCAGCACGGGTAAGCCAGCGGCTCCGGCGAGTTGCTTTACGGGCGAAGGCTGGAGTTTGAGATCCCGGCCTTTGGGGCGATCCGGCTGCGTGACGGCGGCAAGGATTTGAAAGCCGGGTGACCCTAGCAACGCGGCGAGACTGGCGGCGGCCAGTTCCGGCGTTCCCATGAAAATGATTCGTAGCGCAGCCATGCCAGAGCCATACCGAAAACCGCGCGCGACTTAAGCGATTACGCGTCGCCGCCCGTGGATGCGCGGCTAAACTCTTGCCTTTTCCAGGTGGCGCAGAATGTCGCACAACACCTTGGTGGGCGTTTGCGTCGAGTTGATGCGATGCACAAGTTTCGGGCCGTAGAATTGGAGCACCGGCTTGGTTTCCTGGTCATACACCTGAAGCCGCTCGCGAATGACCTCAAGGTTGGCGTCATCCAAACGGTTTTCCTTGAGCGCCCGGCGTTGGAGGCGTTGCACCAGCGAGTCGAAATTCGTGCAGTGCAGATAGAAAACCGCCTTCACCTCGAGCGCATCCGCCAGCATTTCGGCCTGGTGGAGATTGCGCGGAATGCCGTCGAGCACGAGGGTGTCGGTGGCCGGGTTAAAGCGGCCAGCGCGTTCGCGGCGGATGTACTGGCGCCATAATTTCACGGTCGGCAGGTCGGGCACCAGTTGGCCGCGGCTGGTGTAATCAATAAAGACCTGGGCGAGCGGATTCGTCGCGCTCAAGGAGCGGAACACGTCGCCGCACGCGCAATGGAAGAAATTCGGGACGGTGCCCAGGATTTTGCCCTGCGTGCCCTTGCCGGCACCGGGCGCGCCAAAGAGAAGAATGGTTTTGTATTTCATAACGCGAGGCGATGCGAGGCCGGCGGCGGGTCAAGTTCAGGCGGCCCGCGGTTTGATTTGAATTTCCACGATTTCGCTGAACGGGATCTGCACCTCCTGCGAGGCGCCGGCCCGGTGGACGTCCACATGCAAGTCGTTGGAGGCAATTCGCGTGATCCGGGTGACGACGAATTCGCCGCGCGCCGACTTGATGAGCAGCACCTGGTTTTTCTCCGCCTCCCGGCGCACCAGACCGAAAAAGCCGGAGAATTTTGTTTCGATGAACCGGCGATTGAACGTGAACTGGCCGCGCTTGAACACCTGCGTCTCGGCCACCGCGTTGGCGGTGGGGGCGGCTTCCGTATGCGCCAGGGTCAAACCGCCGTGGCCTATCGGCGGGGTGGCGGCAGTGGCGGACTCCGCCGTGCCGGTTGCCGGAGGCGCGGCTTCCGGGACGACTTCATCCCCGCTGGGTTGCATTTTGGTGGGGAGGCAAAGAAAGACCACCGGCCCGATGACGGGGGCGACGGCGGCAATGCCGCACACGAGGCCCGCGGGATAGGCGCGAACCACGGAAATTTCGTAGCCGGCGTAAATGTTTGCCGCGTACAACAGCAGCAGCGCGACGAGGCCCAAGGAAGACCCGAACAGCGCGCCGAGCAGCGAGCCTTTCACCTGGCGCTCAAGGCGCGGCACGGGCTTGATCACCACCTCGGTCTTCTTGATCGTCGCGTCCTCCTGCACTTCGAGGTAGGGTTCAATGAAGGGTTCGAGCTTGAGTTTTGGGTCGTCGGCGAGTTGTTTGAGTGTGGCTTGCGACAGCTTGTCCCAGACGAGCTTTTCATAGCGGCTGCCTTCGACGCGGATCTGTAGAAACTCCGGTTTGCCCTGCACGATGTCGCCCTCGATCTTCGTGCCGTCCGCGTATTCAAACGTGATGGCGCCGATGCTGGCCACGAACCACAAGCCGAGCCACCAACCGACCGCCATCAATTTGAAATTTCGCACGGGGTTTTTCCTAACAGATGTGCGCGGGCAAAGGAAGAAAAAACCCGCGCGCGGCGCGGTCAGCCCGCATTGCCGAGTTCGCCCGCCAGGTCTTCTACCGTCCAGTTGCGCTGCCGCGCGGTCAAGCCATCCGCCGCCGCGCCATGTTGCCAGACGGCGTAGCGTAATGTCCGGCCCACGGAGACTGCCAGCGCGGGTTGCGCCAGCAGCCCCGCGATGAATCCGGCCAGCAAGTCCCCGCTCCCACCTTGAGCCAGATGCGGATTGCCGGAGGAGTTCACGAACAGTTCCCCGGTGCTGTGACCGATCAGGGTTTGATGGCCTTTGAGTACCACCCAGCAATTGCCGAATCGTTTCGAGATTTCGCGCAGCGCCTCGGGGCGGTTTTCCTGGATGTGCTCGGGCGTCGTTTTCAACAGCCGGGCCGCTTCGCCCGGATGCGGCGTGATGACGCGGATGGCATTTTTGGGGACATGATCCAGGGGCAACCAATCCAACGCACTCGCGTCCACGATCACCGGCAGCAACGAGTCGCGCCAAAGCTTGCGTGCCGCCGTCCGCAATTCTTCCGGCAAATCCGGCGCCGCCAGGCCAGGGCCAACCAGCACAGCCGAAAAATCTCCGGGCAGGAAGGTCGCCGGCGACCACACGTTGACCATGGCCGACTGCAATTGTGCTGCCACCGGGTAATAGGCCGGTTCGTGAGCCAGCACGGTGACCAATCCGGGCTGCGCGCGTTGGGCCCCCCGGGCCGCCAGCACCGCCGCGCCGTGAAAGCCCAGGCTGCCGGCGAGGATGGCCAGATGACCGAAACTCCCCTTGTGGCTCGCGGCGGGGCGTGCGGGGGGAAACCCGCGGAAATCTTCCGGCAACGTCCAGTTCAACTCGCTGGCAAAGGGACACGCAATCAGCCCCACGTCCGTGACCACTTCGAGGCGGCCAACGAACGGCGCGGCACTGGCCTGCAATAACCCCGGTTTCGGCACGCCGATGGTTAGCGTGACTGTCGCTTGCACCACGGCCCCGAAGGCTTCGCCGGTGTCAGCTTGCAAGCCCGATGGCACATCCACTGCGAGGATGGTGGGATGCGCGCCATTGAGGCGGGTGATGAAGGCGTTCCAATCCTCGTCCAGCGGCCGGTTCAGTCCGCTGCCCAGCAAGCCGTCAATGATCAAGCCGGGATTGTTGCCCAGTTCCGTTTCGAGTTGCGTCAGGCAGGCGGCGGGGGACTTGACGTTCAGCAACTCGACGCGCCGACCGGTGAGATGCGGCTGCGCGGCGCGCACATCATCGCCATTGTGGCCTTTACCCGCCAGCAGCAGAATAAAATCGTCGGGGCGGGTCAGTTGCAGTGCCCGTTGCGCCACCCTCAGCCCGACGCGCCGGATGACTTCCGCTTCCGACTGGCCGGTGGCCCAGGTGGCGCTTTCCCAGTGGCGCATCTGCGCGAGGCTGATGATTGGTACTGACATGCCGACAGATTAGCGAGGGTTTCACCTTCCAAAAGGAAAAAGGCAGAGCCCGGAAAACTGTGGCGCACTGTTCAAAAAAGCAAAGTCCGCCAAGGTTTGCCGAAGCAATTCTTCCTTGGCGGACTGCGCGCCCACCTCAAGCGTCCAGGACGCGGGCTTTAGCTTAAATCGACCAGCCTTTGCGGTTGTCGCGTTTGATGTAGATGTCGGCTTCGGGGGCGTTCGTGGCGCGCATGTTCGGGCCGTCCCATTCCAACTTCTTGCCGGTGCGCATCGCCACGCAGCCGAGCAGGATGATTTCGGTGAGGTACGCCGCGATGTCGAAGTTCGAGTACGGCGTCGGCCCGCCCTTGCACCCGGCGATCCATTCCAAGTGGTGGCGTTTGTCGGTGTCGCCGGAGAAGGCGTTGCGCGGGATGGTCTGGGGAATGGCTTTGACCGCGTCGCTGTTCTGGCTAGCCACGAATTCCTTGTCGTCCGTGAGCTTAACGAAGAATTTCGCGCCGTAGTCGTCCGGGGAAAAGATTTTCCCCTTGTCACCGACGAGGATGCAGCCGCTGCCGGGTACGGTGCCCATCATAGCTTCCACGTCAGCAGTGACGCTGGTGGGTGGTTTATTGTTGCCGTCATGGGCATACGGATTGTCCGGCTTAGGATTGCCGCCGTCATACCACCAGAAGTTGACCGGGACGAGGCCTTCACGGGCGGGAAACAGAAAGCGGATCTTGGATTTGAGCGGGTAAGATTCCTTGTTGATGGGCGAGGTCCATGCTTCCACCTCGGTCGGGTACCCGAGTTTCAAGGCACGAAACGGCATGTTGGCCGTATGGCAGGCCATGTCGCCGAGCGCGCCCGTGCCGAAATCCTGCCAGCCGCGCCACTTGAATGTATGGTAAACACCCTGCTTGAACGGACGCATCTTGGCCGGGCCGATCCAACCGTCCCAATCCAAAGTTGCCGGCACCGGATCGGTGCCTTCCGGGCGCTCCATGCCCTGGGGCCAGACGGGACGGTTGCTCCAGACGTGAACCTCGCGCACGGGGCCGATTAACCCGGCCTGCACGACTTCCACCGCGCGCCGCAAACCATCCTCCGCGCTGCCTTGATTGCCCATTTGGGTGACCACCCCAAATTGCTTGGCCAGCTTGCGCAGCAACCGGGCTTCGTAAACGGTTTGCACCAGCGGCTTCTGACAATACACATGTTTGCCCATCCGAATTGCCGTCGCGGCCACGATGGCGTGCAGGTGATCCGGGGTTGAGACGATGACGGCGTCGAGCGTTTTCTCCTGCTTGAGCATCTCGCGCCAATCCTGATAGATGCGGGCGTCCGGGTATTTCTCCTTCCGTTTCGCCAGGGTGGCCATGTCCACATCGCAGAGTGCGATGATGTTTTCGCTCGCGCAGTGGTCGGTGTCACTGGCGCCTTTGCCGCCGGCCCCCACGACGCCGATGTTGAGCTTTTCGCCGGCGGCAAGGCGACGGGGGGCGCGCGTGGCGCAACCGGTCAATGCCGCCGCGCCCGCAAGGGCGGTGGTGTAAAGAAATTGACGACGCGTGAAACCGCCTTGCGGCCCAATGGGAAGATCATGTTTTGACATGCCGGCGTTTTACGCACCCGCACCCCCGCATACAAGATTATTTTTGAACCAACGACCCGGGCGGTCGCGGTCCCGATACCCGCCGGCGAGGTGGTTGAACGCGTAACGGTGGCTGCCTTGTGGCAGCGCATTGAGAAAGGGGAACCGTTCGGGCAGCGCAGGATCGTTATCCCCCGTGGTAAATCAACCCCAGCCGTCAGCCGGGCGCGGCGATGACGATCGCCGCCACGAGGATGAAGATGACTATGCCGCCGCTCGTGGTTGGCCGCCGGAGTCAGCCTCGAGCGCCGGGGCTACTTTTCCAACACCGGCTTTACGATGCCAGCCCACAGTTTGTAGCCGGCGTCGTTCAGGTGGAGCCGGTCACCGACAAAAAGTTCCGCGCGCGGTTGGCCGTCGGCGCCCAGCATCGGGGTGAAGACGTCCACATAGGCGAGCTTCGAATGGGCCGCGATGAAATTCTGGATCAGCTGGTTTGCGGTTTTGATCGGAACAATAAACTGCATGCGTGACGGGCTGGGCTTGATGGCGATGAAAGCGATGCGCGTCTGCGGCAGCCTGCCTTGCACTTTCGCGACGAACTCCTTGAAGTCGGCAAACACCTGCGCCGGCGATTTGCCCGCGGCGATGTCGTTGTCACCCGCGTAAAGCAAAACCAG
>JADLHS010000082.1 GCA_020848635.1 Limisphaerales bacterium | reverse complement strand
TTTCAAACCCGCTGTTGTCGCTCGTCAAGGAGCAGGGACTGATTGACGACCTGCAGTACGAGGAGGTTGCGGGCGAAGTGAAGCGGAACGGCACGCCGGTATTTCAGGCGTTGCAGAATTTCGGAATCCTCGACGCGGATGCCATTTTGCAGGCGATGGCAAACCACCTCGGCACGGAGGTCGTGGCCCTGCGCAATGTTGAATTGCCCAAGGACGCTTTGGCTGCGGTGCCGGCGAGTACGGCCAAGATGTATCGCTGTCTGCCGGTGGAATTGAGCGATGGCACTTTGCGGGTGGCCTTTGAAGACCCGCTCGATCCGGGGCGCGTGGATGAATTGAGTTTTGTTGCCAAGAAGGAAATTCAGGTCCTCGTTGCCCACCCGGCGGACATCCAGGCGGGGTTGGACAAGTACTACGGTGAGGAAATGGGCGGTGACGTTTCGGACATCCTCAAGGAACTCGGGGGTGACGAAAAGATCGCCGAGGAATCCATTGTGGCGACGGAAACGGACGATGAAACGCTCATAGCCGGCCTTGCGAATGAGGCCCCGATCGTGCGCTTCGTGAATCTGGTCCTGTTCCAAGCGGTCAAGGATCGGGCCAGCGACATTCACTTCGAGCCGTTCGAGACGGAGTTTCGCATCCGTTATCGCGTGGACGGTGCTTTGTACGAAATGTCGCCGCCGCCCAAGCATCTGGCCTTGCCCGTCGTGTCGCGCATCAAGGTCATGGCGAATTTGAACATCTCCGAGCGCCGGCTGCCGCAGGACGGACGCATCAATTATAAGCTGGGACACAAGGAGATTGACCTGCGCGTGTCCACTTTGCCGACGCAATTTGGCGAGTCCGTCGTGCTCCGTGTGTTGGATCGCAGTTCCGTGAATCTGGAGCTGGAATCCTTGGGTTTTCCGAAATACGTGCATGACTTCGTCTCGGAAGTCATCCAGCGGCCCAACGGCATTTTTGTCGTGACGGGGCCGACGGGCTGCGGCAAGACGACCACACTCTACTCCTGTTTGCGCCGGGTCAACACGATTGATTCCAAACTCCTGACAGCCGAGGATCCGGTGGAGTTCGACATTGAAGGCATCATGCAGGTGGCCATCAATGAAGGCGTGGGCATGACGTTCGGCAAGGCGCTGCGCTCCTTTTTGCGCCAGGACCCGGACATTATCATGGTTGGGGAAATGCGCGATTTGGAAACCGCGCAGATTGCCATTCAGGCTTCGCTCACCGGCCATCTGGTCTTAAGCACCCTGCACACGAACGACGCCCCCGGTGCCGTGACGCGGTTGGTGGACATGGGCACGGAGCCGTTCCTGGTTTCTTCCACGTTGATGGCCGTGCTGGGTCAGCGGTTGGTGCGCAAAGTGTGCAAAGATTGCCGCACGCCGTTCGAGCCGACGGAAGCGCAACTGGCGCTGCTCAACCTTTCGCCTCATGATCTGGGGGACAAGGTTTTTTATTATGGACGCGGTTGTTCCAGCTGCAACGATACCGGGTACAAGGGCCGCAAGGGTATTTACGAATTGCTCGTGTGCAGTGACACCATCCGTTCGATGATCACCGACCGGGCGCCCACCATCGTATTGCGCCAGAAGGCCGTCGAACTCGGCATGGTTACACTGCGCGAGGACGGCCTACGCAGCATTTTCGACGGGGATACGTCGATCGAAGAAGTCGTCAAATACACTTAAGCCGAAACCGTTATGCCTAAATTTAGTTACGTGGCGATGGATCAGAAGGGCAAGGAGCAGAAAGGCACCATCGAAGCGGCCAGCCAGAACGAGGCGATTGGACGCGTCAAGGAGATGCAATTGTTCCCGACCAGAATTGTCGAGGTGGACAAGGCAAAGGAGAAGTCCTCGAAAAAATCCCCTGCCGCCGGCCGGCCTGGCGCTAAGAAGAAAAAGGGCATCAACCTTAATATCAAGATTCCCGGTTTGGGCGGCGGCGTTAAGTCCAAGGTGCTCACCACGTTTACCCGGCAGTTGGCCACGTTGGTGGATGCCGGGTTGCCGTTGCTGCGCGGGATGCGGGTGCTGGAAAAACAGGAGCGCAGTCCGGTCCTTAAATCCATCCTTGGTGATCTCTCGCTGGCCGTCGAAGGGGGGAGCACTTTTTCCGAGGCGCTCGCGCAGCATCCCAAGGTTTTCAACCGGCTGTACGTGAACATGGTCAAAGCGGGCGAACTCGGCGGTGTGCTGGAAGTGGTGCTCAACCGCCTCTCCGAATTTCAGGAAAAGGCCCAGAAAATCAAGGGCAAGGTGATCGCCGCGATGTTTTATCCCGTCGCGGTGATGGTGGTTGCCGTGGCCATCATGGGCGTTCTGGTCGTAATCGTAATTCCCAAATTCAAGGAAGTGTTTGCCGGCTTGGGCGAAGGGCGGCCGTTGCCGGCGTTTACTCAGTTCGTCATGGCCATCAGCGACATCGTTCGTGGTAATATTATCGCCACCGCGATTACGGTTGCCGCGGTGGTGATCGTCTTTCTCTTGTTCATCAAAACCAAATTCGGGCGCTACGTCTGGGATAAATTCAAACTCAAAGTGCCGGTGATTGGCCCGGTGGTCAGCAAAGTGGCCATCTCCCGCTTTACGCGGACGCTGGGAACGCTGGTCAGCAGCGGCGTGCCGATCTTGCAGGCCTTGACCATCGTCCGCGAAACCGCGGGCAACGTCATCATTGCCAACGCTGTCAGTGCCGTCCATGAAAGCGTAAAAGAGGGCGAGACCATTACCGCCCCGCTCGAAGCCTCGGGCGTGTTTCCGCCGATGGTGATCTCAATGGTGGACGTCGGCGAGCAGACGGGCGCGCTCCCGGAAATGATGATGAAGATCGCCGACAACTTTGACGACGAGGTGGACAACGCCGTGGCGGCCATGACTTCGCTCTTGGAGCCCATCATGATCATTTTCCTGGCGGTTATCGTCGGCAGCATCGTGATCGCAATGTTCCTTCCCTTGATTGATCTGATGAATGGTCTGGGTGGGGATAGCGGCGATAAGGAATAATACGACTTTTGGCGCGGGGCGGTCGCTGGCGGCTTAGCCGCCGATCCAGACTCTTTGATGAGTTCATGCAGAAACTTTGAAAAACCTGTTGACGTCTGGCCATGCTCGGATGTAAATACATTGTAGTTACATTGCATGGGCGTATTATTTACAACTAACTCGAAATGGAGTTCGATTGGAACAATCCGCCCTTTGAATTGGGTAGTTCTTTGACTCAGCGGGAGATAGAAGAGTCGTTTGAAGATCCGTTTGCGATTCGGCTGCTGCCGGACTCCCAGCGGTTTGCGGTTCAGGCGCGGTTCTTTAACCTCGGTGCGGCGGCTGGCGGGGATGGCTTTTTCAGCGTTTACCGCACGAATGGGAAGCAGATCCGCGTGATTCACTCGCGGCCGTTTCAACCCGAAGAACGGTTTTTCTACCAACGAAAGATGGATCAGACCTTGACGCCGTAGGCGGTCGGTTTGGGGCGAGTTTGTGATGCTTGACCATGTGAGGCCGGTCGCACGACAACGATTTGATTTTGGATGCCTTTGCTGCGGACAAGCAGGGGTTACCGGCGGCAAGCTGATTTTGGTTAGGAACAGATAAAGCAGCGGTGAGGTTTTTGAAGGTTGAAGATGCGCACGATCGCAAATTGGGAAGAAGTGCCGATCTTCGACAGCGAGGAATCCGAGGCGGATTTTTGGTCGGAGAACCGCCCGGACTTGCGGTTGATGGAAGCGGCGGTGGCGAGTGGCAGCGACGTTTCGGAGTCGGTGACCATTACGCTGCGGATTGATCCGCGGATGTTGGCGCGCATCAAGCGCCTCGCGCGGGCCCGATATCTGAACTATCAGAGCATGATTAAACAGTGGCTGAGCGAACGCATGGAAAACGAACTGCGCGAGCGCTGAGCCCGGAAAAAATGAAAATCGCAATTATCCCCTCCACCGTCGGACGGCGGGCCTTCACGCTCGTGGAAATGCTCGTGGTGATCGCCGTCATTGCCGCGCTCGCCGCCATGATTTTTCCGGCCGCCAACAGAATTAAGATTTACACCACCAAGCAGAAGGCGCAGACCGAACTCAAGCTGATTGCCTCGGCGATCACGGATTACAAACATCAATACGGACATTACCCTCCGGACCATTCGGGCAATCCGATCACCAATGGGCTCTATTTTGAACTGCTTGGCACCGTGTTGACCAACGCGTTTTTTGAAACGAAGAACGGTGACGCCAGAATCGCCGAAGCCTCAGTTTCGAGTGTCTTTGGCCAGGGCGGTTTTGTGAATTGCTCGAAGGGTGGCGGCGATGACAATGCCCAGGTTGCGAAGAAATTTCTAGTCGAATTGAAGCCCACGCAATACGGCGAGATTGCAGCGGGTTCCAGCATTCGCGTGCTAGCCTGTTCCGTGAAGTGGATGGACAATAATTCATCACCCATACCGACGAACCCCGGCCTGAATCCTTGGCGATACGTTTCCTCCGGCGCGACGAACAATCCCAACGAATTTGACCTGTGGGTGGATATCGTGGTGGGCGGTCAGACCAACCGCATTTGCAACTGGAACGATAAACCCTTGATCGTCCCATGACCGCCCGCGCTCCAAATCGTCCCCGCCGGTCCAAGCGCCGGAACGATGCCTCCGCGAATCATCGCCGGCGTCGCGGTGGCGCGGCGCAACCGGGCCGATTTTCCGGACATGATCGGGGAAGCCGTTCGAGTCGGCCAACGGCGCCGATTTCCCTGGCCTCCGGCGTAAAGCAAGTGCCGGTGGTCTGGGAGGATAGCGCCTGGTTTCCCACCGTAGGCCGGTTACGTTCGTCGTCCCGCCCGCCGGTCAATTGGCCGGTTCAAATCATCACCGATCCAACCGTCTG
>JADLHS010000081.1 GCA_020848635.1 Limisphaerales bacterium | reverse complement strand
TAAGCGCAGGACAGAAACCAGCCGGATGGAGGAATCCTTTTATGTGGTCTGTAGCGCATCAGGAATAGACAATTATATGCTCTCTGCGCACCACGCCAATGACCTCGTATATTTGATCTCCAAACGTTTATCCGAAAATGAGTGATGCTTCTTGGGTGAATTCAATCGAAAGGCGCATCCAACGATTCTGTCGAGATCACGCATTGGCGTATAAGAAGACAGAAAGGGAACTGTCGGCCTCATTTGAGATTGGCTGTCTGCACCTTCTGACCAACAACTACAGCGAGAGAGGGACTCTTGAATTGCAAAATCTCGACGATGGTTCATTCAAGTATCTGACAACACCAGCGGGCAACCCGAACAACTTTTCTTGGATTAAGGTGACGATTGGCGACCAAGAATTTCAGTTGCGCCAACAAGTAAGAATCCGATCTCATCTGGATAATGATATCGCTTTCACGCCTGATATTGTTGTCCTCCTTGGCTCGGCCGTAGTAAATGAAATTAAAGACAAAGATTTTGCGAACGGTAAAAAACGTTTTTTTAATGTGACCTCGGATGCTGTTGTAGCCGCGCATGAATGCAAGTCGCTGGTGCCATTTCCAGAACTCCTAATATCATTTATTGGGGCCCTCATCGCTGCACACACATGGTTTGATCCTGCCAGCAATAG
Source organism: Limisphaerales bacterium (assembly GCA_020848635.1). Taxonomy (GTDB): domain Bacteria; phylum Verrucomicrobiota; class Verrucomicrobiia; order Limisphaerales; family JADLHS01; genus JADLHS01. Next base: position 7,621 of record JADLHS010000081.1, on the reverse strand, counting down.
TGACATCGAAGAACCAGGCGACCATTTGGCTCCGACGTTGTTTGTTGGTGGCTCAACAAATGCCATCCAACGCAGAATGGTAAAAGCTCTTGAGCGAGTTTATCCCATCAATATTCTCACTGGCCTGCACGATACTCAGCGGCGACTAGAGAACGATGAATCTGATTTAAGGTACATCTCCCTAAAATCTGCCGGACATTCCGGCACGGATGATGACGGGGAAGCGGAAGCTGAGTGATGATATACCATCCGATTTAGTAGAATGACACCGCTGTATCGCATTACCCATATTGAAAACCTGCCCGGCTTGCTGGCGCGGGGATGCGATTGCTCGCCCAATCTGGCGAAGGCGGAGAACATCACCAAACGGGCCATCTCGCACAAGGACATCATGGATAAACGCGAGCAGGCCGCCATCCGGGTGCCGCCAGGCGGCGTGGTGGCGGATTATGTGCCGTTCTATTTCGGCCCCAAGTCGCCGATGCTCTACGCGATCAAGCAGGGTAAAGTCGAAGGCTATCAGGGCCAGAAGGAAATCATTTATCTGGTGACGACGGCGGAGGCGGTCGCGGCGCAAAATCTGCCATTCATGTTCACCGACGGTCACGGCATCATCAGCTACGTGAACCACTACAACCGGCTGGAGGATCTGCCGAAATTGTATTGGGATGTAATCAAAGCGCCTTACTGGAACAATTTTATAGACGGTCGGTGCCGCCGACAGGCCGAGTTCATGGTCAAGGACCGGGTGCCGTTGGAACTAGTGCAGGGCATCGGGGTCATGGATGACGAAATGCGGCAGAGCGTGGAAACATTGGTCGCCGCTTCCGCGTTTCGGCCATTGATTAGTGTGCACCGGGAGTGGTATTTTTAATTGCGATCCGAGACGATATGATTCGATACACAACAGGAAATTTGCTCGAAGCCGAGGCGGACGCACTGGTGAACACCGTGAACTGTGTGGGCGTCATGGGCAAGGGTATCGCGCTCCAGTTCAAACAGGCTTTCCCCGAAAATTACGAAAAATACCGGCTGGCGTGCGAGCATGGCGAGGTTCAGCCCGGCCGGATGTTCGTGTATGGCACCGGCAATTTGATGGGCACCAAGTTCATCATCAATTTTCCCACCAAGCAGCATTGGAAAGGCAAATCTAAAATCGCCGACGTGGATAGCGGATTGGATGCGCTGGTGGAAGTCATCCGTGCCAATCGTATCAAAAGCATTGCGGTGCCGCCTCTCGGCTGCGGCAACGGCGGACTGGATTGGGGCGTCGTTCGGAAATTGATTCAGCACAAGCTGGGTTCGTTGCCGGATGTGGAAGTTTTGGTTTATGAGCCTGCCGGTGCGCCCGCCAACCGCGAAATGAAAGTGGCGACCAAAGTGCCGAACATGAGCCGGGGCCGGGCGGCCCTGCTGGGCATTTTCGGCAAATATCTGATTCCCGGTTACGAGTTGACGATGTTGGAGATTCAAAAGCTGGCGTATTTTCTCCAGGAAGCCGGCGAGCCATTGAAGTTGAATTTCGTGAAGGAAAAGTACGGGCCTTACGCCGAAACCCTCCATCACGTGTTGCAGCGCATGGAAGGCCACTTCATCCGTGGCTACGGCGACCGCAGCCGGGACGCCAGCGTCGAGGTTGTCCCGACGGCTGTTGAAACCGCGTTGGGGATCTTGGCAGCAGAATATCCTGATACGCTGAAACGTGCCGACCGCGTGGAAAAGCTGATTGAAGGTTTCGAGACGCCGTTCGGTTTGGAACTTCTGTCCACGGTGCATTGGGTGTTGAAGGAAATCCCGGAATGTCGCACGAGTTTGCCGACCACCGTTTCCGCCGTGCATTCATGGAACCAACGCAAGGCAGAGATTTTCAATCCGGCCCAGATCGAGCTGGCTTGGGTACAACTGCGTGAAAATGGTTGGACCCAATGAGTTTGAAGCCTTGGTATAAGGTCGTTACTCCGCGCGAGGATTTGCGCGAGGGCAAACCGCTCGACGCATCTGAGTTCGCAGTCCACCTGGATCAGGTGCGTGAAGGTCTAGCCCCCGCCGACTATCAAAAGCCGGAACGCTTTTTCGAGCGCACCTATCTCACCAAGAATCTCGCCAGCCTGGCTTCCGAAGTCATCCGACGGTTGTCTGGCGAGAAGACCGAAACCAACGCCATTTTCAATCTCTCGACGCAGTTTGGCGGCGGCAAGACGCACGCGCTGACGCTGCTGTACCACCTTGCCAAACAAGGGTCCGCCGCGAACAAGTTCGCAGGCGTATCCACTTTGCTCGCCAAGGCAGGCATCGCGGGTGTACCCAAAGCCGAGGCGGCAGTCTTCGTCGGCACGGAGTTTGATTCCATCAGCGGGCGCGGCGGCAAAGACGGCACCCCGCTGCGCAAAACGCCGTGGGGCGAAATTGCGTGGCAGCTTGGCGGCGCGAAAGCTTTCGCCATCGTGGCCGAGCACGATACCAAATGTGAAGCCCCCGGCGGCGAAGTCATCCGTCAATTTCTGCCCAAAGATAAACCCAGCCTCATCCTGATGGACGAGTTGATGAATTACGTCAGCCGCAACCGGCGCAGCGGCTTGGGCGGACAGCTTTACAATTTTCTCCAAAACCTGTCGGAAGTGGCCCGCAGCAGCGACAATGTCGTGCTTGCCGTTTCCATCCCGGCATCGGAATTGGAAATGACGGCGGAAGATCAGTCCGATTTTGAGCGGTTTAAGAAGGTCCTCGACCGGCTTGGCAAGGCCATCGTCATGTCGTCAGATTCCGAGACTTCGGAAATCATTCGCCGCCGTCTGTTCGAGTGGGACGAGCGCGCCGTCACCAGCGAGGGCAAAGTCATGTTGCCCAAGGAAGCGGTGGAGACCTGTGTCGAATACGCGGACTGGGTGGTCGAGCATCGGCAACAGCTTCCCAGCCAGTTCAACGTTGACGGCGCACGCGACGCATTCACCGCCACCTATCCGTTTCATCCGGCGGTCATTTCCGTGTTTGAGCGCAAGTGGCAGGCGTTGCCCCGCTTTCAGCAGACTCGTGGGGTGTTGCGATTGCTCGCGCTGTGGGTGTCGCGGGCTTATCAGGAAGGCTTCAAAGGCGCACACAAGGATTCCATGATCGGACTCGGCACCGCGCCATTGGATGATGCCATGTTCCGCTCCGCCGCGTTTGAGCAGTTGGGTGAAACCAAGTTGGAAGGCGCGGTTACAACAGACATTTGCGGCAAACGCGATTCCCACGCCACGCGGCTCGATGCCGAGGCTACAGAAACCATCAAGAACGCCCGCCTGCATCGCAAGGCTATCACGGCCATTTTCTTCGAGTCAAATGGCGGTCAGGCGAAGACCGACGCCACCGTGCCAGAAATCCGGTTCGCCGTGGCTGAACCGGGACTCGACATCGGCAACGTCGAGACGGCCTTGGAGGCGTTGACGGAGGGATGTTACTACCTCGCGGTAGAGCGCAATCGCTACCATTTCAGTCTCAAGGAAAATCTCAACAAAAGGTTCGCCGACCGGCGTGCCACGATTCCGCCCGCTCAGGTCGAGGAGCAGATCCGTGAAGAAATCCAGAAGGTGTTTTCCACCGGCAACGGCCTGGAGCGGGTCTATTTCGCGGAAAAGACCATCCAGATTGCCGACCGCCCGGCGGTCACTTTGGTTGTGCTCACGCCCGACCAGTCGTTACAGGACGAGAAAGCAACGACCGCATTCGTCGAAACCATGATTCGTGATTACGGCACGTCCTCACGTACATTCAAAAGTTCCATCATTTTCTGTGTGCCAGAAACACCGGACAACCTACGCGAGGACGCCCGCAAGGTGCTGGCCTGGGAAGCCATTGACGACGACGATTTGAAGCTGGACGAAACCCAGGTTCATCAGCTCGCGGAAAATCTAAAAAAAGCCCGGCGCGACTTGAAGGAAACCATCTGGCGGACCTACAAGAATTTGATGCTGCTCGGCAAGGACAACACGGTGAAGCGGGTGGATCTCGGCCTGGTTCATTCCAGCGCCGCCACTGATTTAGTTTCGCTGATTGTCACCCGGTTAAGTTCCGACGGGGATTTGGAAACCAAGGGCATCAGCCCGTCATTCCTGATTCGCAACTGGCCGCCTGCCTTCAAAGAATGGTCCACCAAGTCCGTTCGTGATGCGTTTTTCGCCGCGCCGCAATTCCCTCGCCTAACTAATCCTGACGTGCTGAAGGAAACGATTTCGCGGGGAGTCGGCAACGGCCTTCTGGCCTACGTCGGCAAAACCGCCTCCGGCGAATACAAACCGTTTGGCTACAACAAGGCCCTGATGACCGCCGACGTGGAATTGTCGGATGACATGTTCATCGTCACGAAAGAGACCGCTGAGGCTTATTTGAAAGGCCACGCCACGCCCTCGCCAACTGCACCCGTCTTGCCCCCGACTGACTCGACGGGCAAACCCGTGCTGCCGGTCATTCCACCGACTGTCAGTCAACCGCCTCTCGTGTCGGCTGGTACCTCTGTCTTGAAATGGACCGGCGATGTGCCGCCGCAAAAATGGATGAATTTTTACACCAAGGTTCTGTCCAAGTTCGCCTCGGCGCGCGGCCTAAAGCTGACCGTGAAAGTGGAAGTATCACCCGAAGGTGGCGTTTCGAAACAGAAGCTGGACGAAACCAAATCCGCGCTCCGTGAACTCGGCTTGAACGACGACGCGAACGTCGAATGACATCACACCGGCTCCGCCGCCGCCATGTTTTCAAATTCCGTGTTGATTTCGGCGTGCTTCGCTTTCAAATACTTGGCCACCCGCGTGTTCTTTAGCAGAGCTTTGACGTAGGTGTGCGCGGTTTGCAGGGTGAACATGTTTTCCTTGTAGTTATCCGTGATCGCTTTCATTCCGCTCTCCAGCGTCTCCATCTCCTGCTCCATTTTGGCGATGGCCTCGGGGCTCATGCCCTTCTTTTTTTTCGGCAGGTTGGTGGCGACCAGCAGGTCCAAGCGCGTGCCCAAGACCAGCCCCTCGACATAACCGGCATAATAATTATTGGCTTCAATCATCATCCGTGCGATTTCAATCTGCCGCTCGCCAGTCACTTTTTTCATCATTCGCAATGCCGCCGGTGATATGGGTTTGTCTTTAAGTAACTCCACGGCTTCGTCGTTGATGCCGTTCAAAAGGTTCATCGAGGCTTGCACCAGTCGCGGTGAAATGTTCAGTGCCGCCGCGATGCGTTCCAGGCTCGCGCCGTTTTTGACCGCCCGCGTAATCATTTTGTGTTCTTGAATCGCCGGCAGCCGGCTGATGCGGGCATTGTAGGTGAAGCCTTCGTCGTCATTGGCGACCAAGCAATCGGCGAAGGTCAATTCCAGTTCCTTCATGGCGTAGTAGCGCATGTGCCCATTCACCAGCGTGTATTTTCCCGGTTGACCTTTCTGCGGAAAGACCACCAGCGGCTCCACCAGCCCTACCGCCTTAATGGAAGTCAGGATTACTTCGTATCGGTTGGCTTTTTTTTGTGCGTCGCTGATTTGCCGCACCGGCAGGATATTCTCCAGCAGCAGTCGGATGATTCGCATCTGGAATCCAATTTTGGCTTGTCCCTCGCCCGTGGGAACAGGTGAGGGTTGCGATGGCATTTTAGACTTATCTTCGTTCATGTTGTCTCCGGGGTTGGGGGCGTAAGTTTGGTCCATAGGAATTTTGGCATCGTCTCCAGGGCTTCCGCCCGTAAGAGCGTCAGGAAGTGCGCATCGGCCAGCAGCTTGTTGAACGCCGTGACCACGTTGAACAAACGCGCATCACAAACCCGGGATTTTTTGATCATCAGTTTCTGGCGCTGTGTTTCTTGCCGGTAGGTGGCTATGATCCTTTCCGAGCTGGTCTTGCTGCTGCGCGGGCCGTCGCCTTTCTGTTTGCCCAGCAACCGCCTTTTTTGCATCAGGCGCTTGGCCTTGCGGATGTCCAGATAGTTGAGTTCTTTGCTCTCGAAGGCTTTCAGCAGGTCGTTCTGCATTTCCACCGACTCCGCTTTGGAGATTTCCACGGCCACCCACAACGGAATATGTCCCGCCAACGCCGCATGGAGCAATCGTTCTTCCCCGGCTTTTCGCAACGCCATCATGCCATTGACCGTCGAGCCGGAGACATCCAGCTTCTCGCCGATTTGCAGGTTGTTGTACCCGAGGACGCGCAGCCGCTCGATCTCGCGAATCAAATCCATTGGCGAGGGATAACGGCGTGCAATGTTCTCCACCAGGCTTCGGATCAGCCGTTCCTCCTTCGAGATTGTTACCACCTTGGAAGGGATTTCTTTATGGCCGAGCGCGATATAGGCTTCGATTCGCCCTTGGCCACAGACCAGGTCATATTTCAATCCCTCCGGTTCGTCCTCCGCCCTCAGGCTGACGGTGATTGGCATTTTCAGTCCGAGGTTTCGGATGCTCTGGACGATCAGCTCGAATTTTTTCTTGTCGCGCTGGCGCGGATTCAAGATGTGAATTTCCGCAATTGGAATCATTATCATTTCATCATTCATATCGCTTCCTCCAAGTTCACTCGCTCCGCCATGCCGAAAAAATAATCCAGTGTGTCGCAGCGGTAGGTGTCCAGATAAATGCCGTTGGCTTCGGCCACTCGCAGGTTTTCCCACGTCATGTCAATGGCCGGCAGCACATAATAATCGCGGATGCCTTCGTTCGTGGCGTCCATCCGCACGGCGACCGTGATGTCCGGCCGGGCGCTGGCATCCAGCCGGATCAACCAGCGCGACGAACCCGCGCCGGTTTGAGTATGCCGGCACAGCACGATGGACACGCGCATCTCGTGGTTCACGTCCAACAATTCGGCTTCGATGTTCCAAGCCGCGTGCGCGCCCAGGGCCGTGATTTGCTGGATGACTTCCGCCACCATTTTCGGATGGCGTTTTCGCAGCCGCCGGTTTTCTTCGATGAAGCTAAAATCAATGCCGGGATTGTAGCCAATCAGCCGGTAGGCATTCACCAGTGTGCCGAAGCGATGGCTAAACGCCGTGCTCGAAGGCAGGCCGTCCATTTCGTCAATCAGGATGCCCGAGATGCGTCCGTGTTTTAGTAACACCACGCGGAGATGTTCCAGCATCTCGTCATTGGTGTATTTTCGGCTGCGGGCCAGGATGATCTCCTGCGCCTTCAGGAATAATTCCGGTTCGACGATGCCCGCATAAACGCCGTCCGCCCGCACCCAGTCCGCTGGTGGGTTCGTGACGTGCTTTTTCTTCAGTTTGCACGACGTCCGGGAATACACGTTGTTCCCGATGTATTTCTCATTCGTCAGGACTTGGTGCAGTGTTCCCCGGTTCCAGGCTCGACCGTAATCCGTTAGGATGCCTTGCGCGTTCAATCCGGCGGCAATCTCGGATTCCATTTTACCATCGGTGATGAACTCATGGTAAATCTGCCGCACTATGGCAATCTCCTCGTCTGGCCCGGCCACTAGCACGACGCGGTCGGTCTGGATGCTCTTTTGCTCACCCATTTTCAACTCGCTCTTTTTGACACCATTCGCGTCCACCAGGACCCGGCGCAGCCCGTAGCCCGCCGCACCACCCTGCCGGAAGCCCAGTTTCACCAGCCGGCACGCGCCTTGATAAACCTTCGTCGAAAGTTCCC
>JADLHS010000080.1 GCA_020848635.1 Limisphaerales bacterium | reverse complement strand
TTGGCCGCCGGGGTTTGGCCTTCCACCGCCACGCGGTAAATCGTGTCGCGCGCCACGGTCTGCTCACGGATCGAATCTTCCAAAATTTGCGGCACGGCCAGGGTCACTGGTCGCGTAAAGAGCGGTTCGGTCGTCTCGATCTGGATGTTCGCCAGATCCAGATTCGCGGCGCCGAGATTGAGCGTAAGCCGGGTTTCGCCGGGATTCTCGTGGCGCTCGGCAATGCTGACCGGCACTGATTCGCTCAGAGTTGATTCGGCGGCGGCGGCGTGAACCATCGCGCCGGTAAAGGGAATTGGCTGCGAGCGTTGATCGTCCACTGTCAGGCGTAACCAGGGCCGCAGACCGGGCGGAATGGCAAGGTGCAGTTGGCTCGCGCCGTTGGGCTGGCGAAAAATCGGCCGCGCTTGGGCCAGCGGCGCACAGTTTTTGCCGTCGGCGGAAGTTTCAATCTGCACCGACTTGATGAAGCTGGCCGCCGGACTTTCCAGCGTGACTCCGTCCAGGGGTTGGGCGAGCCCGGTTTCGAGCGTGATGACGGTCGTATTGGGATTGAGCGCAACCTGAAACGACTTTGCGCTTTGAATTGCCCCGCTGGCCGGGGTCGCGTGTTGAATCAAATAGGGCAGCTCGTTGCCGGCATCATCGTAGAGCCGCAAATCCTCGAGTGCGGGGCGGGCGGCATCCAGCGTCGCGACGGGGAGACTCAATTTTACGAGACCCGGCGCGGTGACATCGAACTGCTGGGCGCGCTGCCACTCGGCGGGGAGCGGGGCCGCGACGGACGAGGCGATTGGAACGATTAGGAGTAGGAACAGAAAGGCGGACATGTTTGTGCGTCGCCCGCTCTCACCCCGGCCCTCTCCCCCGAGGAGAGGGAGAATCGCAGTCCGGTTTCTTTGAAATCGAACCCTTCCTTCGCTCCGCACATTTTGCGGGCAAGAACACAGCAGACGGACGACTTGCGTAAGCGCATGCAATAGCCTGCGGCGCTCATTGCTCCTCCCGCTCCTTGGGGAGAGGGTCGGGGTGAGGGAGGACGTATCCACCAACTTCCTCCCCCTATCCTTACTTGGTCGCTTACTTGGCTGTTTCATCTTTCACCTCCTTCTCCGGCTTGCCCACGGCGTAGAAGCGTTGGTAGGCGAACGAGGCCAGGATGGCGATTACGGCCACCCCAACAACAGCGCCAATGCGATAGAGCTCGCCAAGACGGGCGAGGTCGTGGAAGAACAGTTTGAGCAATGTCACGCTCAACAACCCCAGGGCGGCGTAACGCGAAGCGGGAATTTTTCGGGCGATGCCAATCACGAGCAACACCAGTGCGAACAGCGCCCAGGCAATCGAATACGTCATGTCCCGCGCGAAATTCCCCTCGAATTGAAAGGTGAGGGTGGCCCCGGGCGCGCTGAAGTAATCGGCGATTTCAATGTTCAACAGCAGGAACGCCAGCACCATGCCGAGCCCGGCGAGGAGGGGCGGCACGTTGGATTTCAGAACCAGATGGCGCGGCGGTGCGAGTAGGCGCGCCCCGGCGAACAGGCACACGGTGACAGCACCATAGGTGTAAAGATACCAGTTGAGAATCGGCGTGGCGCTGCGCGGATGATAACTCAGCACCGCCGGGTTGAGCGCGAGTCGGACAAAGGCCGCCGCCAACAGACCGATGCCGGTGAGGCGCAGCCCCGGATGCGGCACGCGATGAAACAACCACAGCAATGCCGCGCCTTCCAACGCCCAACCGAGGGTGATCCATTGATGGCTGAACTGGATCGGGAAGACCAGGGTGATGAAGAACAGCGCCACGCCGCCACAGAAAGCGAGCTGCGTCAGCCGGGCCGGGTTCAGGGTGGGGACCTTCTTCAACACGACCACGAGGCTTAACAGCGTCGGCAGCGCAAACGCCGCCGGCAGCAGGCCCATGACTTCGTTTGGATACGCGGCCTTCACGAGGCGATGAACCAGAAAGAACTGCGGCAGCCCGGCCAGCGCGGCGGTGGCCCAGGGAATGACTTTGGCGCTGAACTGTTTCAAGAACACGAAGGGAAAGAGCGCGAACCCGGCGAAGAAGATGAGATACCACATCAGCGGCTGCGTCGCGGTGGCGGGGTCGAAGCGGTTGAAGTGCCAGGCGCATTCGAGCGCCGTCAAGCAGGCCAGCGCAACGGCGGGCAGCCACTCGAAGGAAAACATTTTGGCCAGGCCGAGCAACAAGACGACCAGCAAGAGCGCGAGGCCGAAGACGGGGGCGGGATTTGTGAGCGGCAGGCGCAGCGTGGCCATGATGAGCAGGAGAAACGGCAGTGCCGCCGAGAACGCCGGCAGCAGTGCCGCCAGATTTTCCGGCTGGGCGAAGTCGTCGTTCAACTTGATTTCCCGGGCGAACGCATTGGGCTTCAGTTTTCGCACCGCCCACACGCTGACGACGACGAAGAAGGTCGCGAAGGCGCCAAGCAGGAAGAACGAAGTCGGCAGCCCGGTGAGCGTCGTCGGGATTTTGAAAATCAGCGCGCCCGTGGCGGCGAGGGTCAAGATCATCACCGCGAGCACTGGCAACAACGAGGCCGTGACCAGGGCGACGCCAATGGCCAGCACGTCCACAACCAAAACAAACGGCCAGACAAGGAACGAAAGTTCCGCGAGCTTGAAGATCGGGATCAGCACCAGCAGGAGCGCGAGCGGCGGAAACATCTGACTGCCCCAGAGCGGTGTCGGGTGGCCGCGCTGCTTTTGCAGGAACACCGGAAACGCGGTGTGGGCGGCGGCGAAAAGGAGGTAAAACGACAGGGCGGCGTTGAGAAGATCATTCGTCAGCGAGTTGCCGGTCCAGAGCGCGAGCAGTCCGAACACGGCGAGGCCAGCAAGGGGTTGGGCAAGGGAAACCCGCTTGTCCAGCAGGACCAGGGCGCTGATGGCGAGATCAATCAGGAAAACAAAACCAAACAGGAGCCAGGGTCGTTCGGCCAGCGATGGGAAGCTGAGAAACCACGCGGTAAAGGCCAGCGCCACCGCGGCGAGGCCAAGGTGGGCGCCACTCAGCCACCCGTTGGTTTGCGCGCGGCATTTTGCCCACCACGCCGCGGTCAGATAAAGCGCGTTGAAACCCAGCAGCACGGCGAGCGCGATGAGGATCTTATTGCCTTCAAAGTATTTCTCCGGCTCAAAAAATTTGTCCGCCCACCCAACTTGCATGAAGGCCGTTCCGAGGGCGCCGAGCGCGGTGAGGAAGAACCAGCGGCGATTCAGTGCCACCAGGATGAGACCGACGTCGAGGACGGCGATGTAACCGAAGAGGCCGAGGGGATTGTCTTTGTCGGCGTGAATAAGAAGAGGCGTGAGGAAGCCACCCAAAATGCCGAGGATGGCGACGACGAGGGCGTTGAGCCGGGCCGCCAGCAGGAACGCGGTGGTGGTGATGAGCGCCATCAAGAGGAATGTCGGTACCAGGCCGAAGAACTGGAACTTGTAGATCGAGTGACACGCGAAGGTGACCGCATAGAGGATGACGACCCCGGTCGCGCATAGGGCCTGAGCGCCGACGATGTATTGTTTCCGCCGATGGAGGAACACCCCGCCCACGAGCAACCCGAGGCCGGTGAGGAATCCAATGGCGACGCGCAGCTCCGGGGGAATGAGATCGTGCTCGAAGGAATACTTCACGAAGAACACCACCCCGAGAAACAGCGCCAATCCGCCCACCCAAGCGAACATTTTCACGCCCATGAACCGTTCCCAATTGATCTTCGGTAACGTCGGGCTCAATGGCGGCGGTGCAAGCCGCGGCAGGTCGGACGCGACGGTAATGGGCGGGGGTGTCCGCACTGGTTTGGCCGAGGGCGGAATGGGCGGCACAAGTGGTGGCGGGGCGGACGCCGGTTTCGGCGTGCTGGGGGCGCTTTCCTGCCAGCGCTGGAGAATTTCCGCGCGGGCCGGTGTTTCTGCGGGCGGCTCGGCGGGGACGACGGGTTGGGCAGCCGGGGCGGTTGGCGGCGCCTTTTTCAGCCGGAAAAGCTCCAGTTCCAACTCGCCGACGCGGCGGGAAAGTTCTTCGATCCGCTGACCGGCCTTCACCGCCCGCACGATGAGCCAGACGCCCACAAGGATGGGAACGCCGAGAATCAAGACGATGACCAAAGCCCATTCCGGCATAGTTGTTTCCTTTCAGCGGTTGGCGCGACCCAGCGCCGCCAGAGTGGGACACGCCCCAGCCGGTGACAAGCGGGAATCGTCCGGCTGCCGGGCCCGCGATGGTTCGCCTGGCGTTAAAGAAATTCGTGTTCATTCGGTCGGCTTCGTGGTTTAACCTTGCTGCCGCATGAACATTCAAACAGCCGTCCTCTGCGACGCGGCGACCGATGACAACGGCAAACTCAACCTCCTCGGGGCGTTCGACACCATTTACGCCCGTGAGTTGCCTGCCATCCATCCGCAATGCGCGGTGGCCTTGCGGGTGACGTTTCTCGCCGGCGACGAGGGCAAACGCCAGTTGAAACTCAACTTCGTGGATGCCGACGGGCACGCCATCATGCCGCCGATTGAGATTCCGGTGGAAGTCGCGTTGCCGGAAGACATGCATTTTGGGACGCGGAATTTCATCATTAACATCCAGCAGTTGAAATTCGAGACGCCGGGATTGTTCTCGATGGACCTGTCGCTCGACGGCCAGCCGCAGGCCAACATTCCGCTGCTGGTCAAACATGTGCTGCCGCAACCGGCCGTTTGACCCACATTGAATTAAATATCGCAGAGGCAGGCAGAGTGCCGGATTTTCCTTCAAAGTTGAGACCATGGCCAAACAAATAGCGCATATCACCGGATTGATTCTAATTGTTGCGGTGGCCACTTTTATTGTTACGCAGCGCAATGCCGAAGTTAAACTCAGAGAGCACATCCAATCTCTGGGGGAACAGAGGAAGCAACTCTCTGAAGTGACGGCAGAGAATACACGCCTTTCAAATCTGGTTGTGCAAACCGCCCTATTCGCAAGTGCGCGGATGGCTCCCCCAATCGAGTTGCTACGACTCCGCAGTGAAGTTACTCGACTTCGCCGGAACTACGGAGAAGTTGAGGAATTGAGGAACGAAATTGAGAATCTTCGGGGGGAGATTCGCGTGGTGGGCGGTCCAACTCTTAACGAAACCTATGCCATGAGCGGCGTTGCCACGAACGGTCTTCCGGAGATTGAGATGCATGCAACAAAGGAAGCCGTATTATCTGAACTGCGAAGAACCGAAGCAAAAGTATTGAGGGAAGACGACAATTTCATTTACGCAGAGGCGTTTCCGGTTTTGCTTTCGCGTACCAACAGCGACCCGCTTACGATCACAATGGCTCTTTGGTTTGAAGATGGGAAATTAACTACGAGGATCGACAATTACAAATTGGAATAGGTTGCCTCATCCCTCGGAATCAACAGGAACTTTCAGCCGCGTCATGTCTTTGCCCCATCAACTGATCCTCGGCTTCCTGCTCCTTGGCGCATCGGTCGCCCAGGCGGATTGGCCGGAGTATCGCGGGCCGTGGGCTAACGGTCACGCCGCCGCACCCGGCGACCCAAAACCCCTCGGTCTGCCGCTCGCATGGAGCGAAACCGAGCACGTCCAATGGAAGACGCCCATTCCGGAGCGCGGCTGGTCCACCCCCGTCATCTGGGACCGGCAGATTTGGTTGACAGCGGCGACTGAGGATGGGCGCGACTTTTCCGCGCTCTGTGTAGAAGCCGAGACGGGCAAGGTCCTCTGCAACGAGAAGTTGTTTCACTGCGCCACACCTGAAGTTCTGGGCAACAGTGTCAATTGCTATGCGTCGCCCTCGCCGGTGATCGAGCCGGGCCGGGTCTTTGTCCACTTCGGCAGCTACGGGACGGCCTGTCTGGACACCAAGGATTTCAAGGTGCTTTGGCAGCGCACCGATCTGCCGTGCCGCCATTTCCGCGGTCCGGGATCGTCGCTGGTGTTGTTCAAGGAGCTTTTGATCCTGACGATGGATGGAATTGACGTGCAATACCTCGTCGCGCTCGACAAGCAAACCGGGCGCACGGTTTGGAAGACGGATCGCACGGCGGACTGGAATGATCTCCTGCCGGACGGCCAGCCCGCGCGCGCCGGCGATATGCGCAAAGCCTTCTGCACCCCGATCTTCATTGACGTGGCCGGGGGCACGCAAATGGTCAGCGTCGGTTCGAAGGCCGCCTACGCTTACGACCCGGCCAACGGACGCGAGCTTTGGAAACTCAAGACCGAGGGCCACTCGATCGCCTCCCGTCCGCTTTACGGTCACGGCTTGGTGTTCCTCGCCACCGGCTCCGGCAAATCGGAATTCCTCGCCCTGCACCCCGAGGTGAGGGGTGAGGTGCCGGGGTCGAATGTGGTGTGGCGCACGACACGCGGGGCGCCGAAAATGGCCTCGCCGTTGCTTGTGGATGACCTGTTGTTTCTTCTGGCGGAAAACGGGGTGATGCGCTGTCTCGAGGCCACGACCGGCAACGAGTTTTGGCAGGAAAGAATCGGCGGCGAATACTACGCGTCGCCGTTATATGCCGACGGCCTCATCTACTGCTTTAGTCAGGAGGGAAAGGCGACCGTGCTTAAAGCCGGGCGAAAATTTGAAATCATGGCGACGAACACGCTGGCGGACGGGTTCATGGCCTCGCCTGCCGTTGACGGCCGGGCGCTCATTCTCCGAACGAGGAAACATCTCTACCGCATCGCTTCGGATCGGTCGCCGGGAACGGATGGCGATAAATAAATTTGCATCCCGGCGCTTGAGCATTATGGCCGGGCCGTCGCCCGGGGATGGGGCGTCACCAGGAGAAAAATGCGCGACCCGGAAGTTACCGGCCGGGCGCAGCTTGACGCTGCCCCGCGGAACGCCGCCTTCAGGCGGCAGCGACGAGTCCAACCATGCTACTGCCGCGTAAACGCTGCGTTCCGATATCTTCGAGGGCTTCCTATCGGGGGCAGTGTCAAGATGCGCCCTTACCGGCCCGGCCCGGGAAAATTTCCATGACAGTCGCCGGGTCATCGCTATCATGCCAACCCTATGAATCAATGGATTTCTGATTACGTTCGGGCGCAAAAAACTGCGCTTGAGTCAATTCCGGCTGACGGCGTGGCCCAGTTGGTCGAGAAAATGCGTGTTGCTTGGAAGGCTGACCGGCAAATTTTTGTGTTCGGCAACGGCGGCAGCGCGGCGAACGCTTCGCATTTTGCCACCGACCTTGGCAAAGGCGCCTCCGACAAGCTGGGTAAGTGTTTTCGCGTCCTTTCGCTCAACGACAACGTCAGTTGGATGACCGCGTTGGGGAATGACTACGCCTACGACGAGGTGTTTGTCCGTCAGTTGCGCAATTACGGGAAGGCGGGCGATCTCGTCCTCACCATGAGCGTGAGCGGCAACTCGCCGAATCTGGTGAAGGCTTTCGAGTGGGCGAAGCAAAACGGCCTGCATACGGTGGCTTTGGTCGGCGCCAAGCGCGGGCGGCTGGCGGAAATTGCCGAGCAGGTGATTGTCGTCAACGACACACACTACGGCCGGGTGGAAGACGCGCACATGGGCATCTGCCACATGGCGTGCTACGCGTTCATGGAAAAGCCGGAATTGGTGAAATAATATGACGCCTGCCAACGCTTTTACCGGGCTGGTGGAATTCACGCCTGCCTTTGCGCCGCGCCCGCAAATCAGCCATGTTCTGTTTGATTTCGACGGCACGCTCTCGATCGTTCGCGAGGGCTGGCCGGATGTCATGGTGCCGATGTTCGTCGAGATGTTGCCCGCGTTGCCGGGGGAAACCCCCGAAGCCCGCCGCCAGCTCTGCCTCGACGACATCATGCGGTTGAACGGCAAGCAGACGATCTACCAGATGATGCAGTTGGCTGAGCGCATCACGGAACGTGGCGGCACTCCGCAGGAGCCGCTCTGGTATAAACACGAGTACCTGCGCCGGCTGGAAGTGCGGATCCGCCACCGCACCGATGGGCTGCGGAGCGGCAAATTGCGTCCGGACGATCTGACCGTCTTTGGCACCCGCACGCTTTTGGAATTGCTAAAGCGGCGCGATCTCACCGTTTATCTGGCCAGCGGCACCGACGAACAGTTCGTGAAGGCGGAGGCGGAGTTGCTGGGCCTCACCCCCTATTTTGGCCGGCACATCTACGGTGCGCAGGATAACTACAAGAATTTCTCCAAGAAAATGGTCATCGAACGCATCCTGCGCGAGAACTCGATTCCGGGCGCGCAACTGCTCTCGTTCGGCGACGGCTACGTGGAGATCCAAAACACGAAAGAAGTCGGCGGCCTGGCGGTGGCGGTGGCCAGCGACGAGGCGAACAACGGCTCCGGCCGGTTCGATGAATGGAAGCGGCAGCGCCTGCTCGGCGTCGGGGCGGACATCGTCATTCCCGATTATCGCGACGCCGCCCCGTTGCTCGAGCGCATTTTCCAATCCTGACGGCCATGGACGCCGACCGTTTCGAAGCCATCACGGCGCAATACTCCCGGCTGCGCGTCGCGGTGGTTGGCGATTTCTGTCTGGATCGCTACCTGGAAATTGACCCGGCCCGGGCGGAGACTTCCATTGAAACGGGTCTGCCCGTGTACAACGTG
>JADLHS010000079.1 GCA_020848635.1 Limisphaerales bacterium | reverse complement strand
TGGAATTCAATCTTCGATGCCACCGTTTGGTGAGTCGGGCGTGTGCCCGCTGATTGCTGTGTTTTCTTCACAAAAACAATCAATCCACAAACGGTGGCCCAATTCCAACTGCATAGTTACGGCTAAGGATCCTCAAGAGGCGCTGCGTTGGTACGAGGCCGCCGCCGGGTTGGGCAATGCGGATTCGCAAAACAACTTGGGTACGATTTACGAACAGGGTCGCGGTGTGCCGAAAAGTCATGCAAAAGCATTCGAGTGGTATCGGGTCGCGTCCGAGAACGGCAGCGCCGTTGCCCTGAGCAACCTGGGAAAGTTCTACCGGTTGGGTCTCGGCGTAGCGCAGGATATTCAGAAGTCGAAGCAGCTCTATGAACAAGCGGCGGCACTTGGTGACTTGCAGGGCATCAATAGTCTGGGCTTCCTGTACGACAAGGGTTTGGGCGTTGCCCAGGATGATCAGAAGGCAGCGCACTACTACAAAATGGGTTCGTTGTTCGGCTATTCAATCAGCCAATGCAATCTCGCGAGGTTCTTTGAACAGGGAAGGGGGATGCCTCAGAATCACGAGGAGGCGATCAAATGGTATCGAAAGTCGGCCAAAGGCGGTTACGCCGCCGCTCAATGCAATTTGGGGCATTGCTTTTACACAGGAAAAGGAGTGGCTCGGGATTATGCGGAAGCTTTGAGCTGGTTCAGAAAAGGTGCCGAGCAGGGCCACGCCATGTGTGAAAACAATCTCGGCGACGCCTACGAAACCGGAAAGGGAGTGGAACAGGATTTCGCAGAGGCCGTGGATTGGTATCGAAAAGCAGCCGAGAAAGGCGTGGCAATAGCACAGAAGAGCCTGGGGGTTCTTTTGATCAACGGTCGAGGTACACCAAGAGATTGTCCACAAGGTGCCGCATGGCTTGGACGGGCGGTAGAACAAGGTGATGCGGAAGCTGGACGGCACCTGGGGCTGCTCTATCAGAAAGGCCAAGGAGTCAAACGGGATCGCCTGAAAGCATACGAAATGTTTCGGCAGTCAGCGGAGAAAGGAGACCGGGAATCGGCAACACACTTAACCCGGTTGATTGCAAAGTTCACCGCGAAGGAGCGCGCGGCGATCGCAGTCGAGAGGCCGTCCCCTGCGTGACGATTAACCACCGGGGAATTTCCGGTGGCAATTTCACATTGCTTCGCAACGGACGCCCCCGCACAATTCGGTGCATATAACACCACCGGCTTATGGCTTATCAGGAAAAACAACTTCAAGAGATTTCGCGGCAGTTCCAGATTTACGGCGAAATTCTGCACGCCGAGACCCTCAAAATCGGTCACATCAACGAAACCTACTCCGCCACGTACGATCAGGGCGGGATGCGCGTCCGCTACATCCACCAGAAAATCAACAAGGGCGTTTTCAAGAATCCGGTCGCCGTGATGAAGAACGTCATGCGCGTTACGACGCATATCCGGCGCAAGCTCGAAACCGCCGGCGCCCGGGACATCACCCGCCGTTCGCTGGTGGTCATCCCCACCCGCAACGGGCAATCGCATCACGTCGGTCGCGACGGGGAATTCTGGCGCACCTTTGTGTTCGTGGAAGGCGTGCAATCGCTGGAAGCGGTGCAATCCCCGGATCAGGCGTTGCAGGCAGGGCGGGCGTTCGGCGAGTTCCAAAGCCTGCTGGTGGATTTGCCCGGCGGCCGGCTGCACGAAACGATTCCGGCGTTTCACGACACCCGGAAACGCTTCGGGGCGCTGCAACAAGCCATTGCCAAAGATCATTACAACCGCGCCCGCAGCGCCCGGCCAGAAATCGAATTTGCCCTGAACCGCGCCGGACTGGTCGGCGTCATTCTCGACGCCATGGCCAAGGGTAAAATCCCCGAACGCGTCACGCACAACGACACCAAATTCAACAACGTGATGCTCGACACGTTGACCGGCGAAGCCAAATGCGTGGTGGACCTCGACACCGTCATGCCGGGCTGCGCGCTCTACGATTTTGGCGACATGGTGCGGACGACCACCAGTCCCACCCTGGAAGACGAACTCGACCTGTCGAAGGTCAAGATGCACCTGCCGATCTTCAAGCAACTCGCGGAAGGTTATCTTTCAACCGCCGGCGCGTTTCTCACCCCGGCGGAGAAATCACTGATGGCCTTCTCCGGCAAGCTCATCACGTTTGAAATTGGCATGCGGTTTTTGACCGACTTTCTAAGCGGCGACACCTATTTCCGCATCCATCGTCCCGACCACAATCTCGACCGCTGCCGTACGCAGTTCAAACTGGTGGAGTCCATCGAACAGCAGGAAAAAGTGATGCAGAAGTTCGTGGACGGGTTGGATCGCGGAACGGCGAGGAAATCCAAACGCCGTGCCGGCCAGGGCAGTTGAGGGACGTATCTCCGGTTCCGGAGCGCGGGCGGTCCCGCGCCCGCAGCGCTTTGCATGCAGGGAGGCGGTCGGATTATCAAACGCTGCTCTGCCTTTCACCCGCTGCGACCGGGGGGACCGGTCGTGCTCCGTTGGTGTCATATGCGGATGCAGCCAAAGCTAGGTTAACCCGTAAAATCGGGCCGCGTTTGCACCAAAGAACTTCGCTTCGGCCTCCACCCCCAACTGGCGGACGTAATCCTGCGCCAGTCCGAACACGCGCTCGTAACTCCCGGCCAGCAGGCAAACCGGCCAATCGGAGCCGAACATCAACCGATCCGGCCCGAACGCCTCGAACACGACGTCCAGGTACGGTTTAAAATCCTCGGCCCGCCAGGCTTGCCAGTCGGCTTCGGTCACCAGGCCGGACACCTTGCAGGCGACATTGGGGAACTTGGCCAGTTCCTGAATCTGTTGGCGCCAGGGCGACAACGCGCCGGCTTTGATCGGCGGTTTGGCCAGGTGGTCCAGCACGAAAGACTGCCCGGGAAATTTTCCCGCCAGCACAATCGCCGCCGGCAACTGCCGGGGATGGACCAGCACGTCGTAAGTCAAATCGAAGCGGCATAGCGCAGCGATGCCGCGTTGAAAATCCTTCCGCAGCATGAACCCGTCGTCCGGTTCGTCCTGCACCACATGCCGCACGCCGACAAACTTGGGATGTCCCGCGAACTCGTCAAGTTCCGCCGCGACGTTCGGCGAACACAAGTCCACCCAGCCGACAACGCCCCGAACAATGGATGCTGCCGCTGCCAGTTCCAGCAGCCAGCGCGATTCGGTGGTGCTCTGGCGGGCCTGCACGGCCACGCAACCGTCCATATTCTGCGCGCGCAATTCCGACTCCAGGTCCGCCGGCAAAAAGTCACGGCGAATCCGCCAGCCGGGCTGCATCCAGCCATAGTCCGCCGGATTGAATCGCCAAAAATGCTGGTGGCTGTCTATTCGCATCGCCGGCAATCGGGCTTCAGTCGGTGCGACAACCCATCGTCAAGAGCACGTTGGCCCACAGGGCCTGGTCGCCGGTCTGAATGGTCAGCACATGGTCGGGTGAGTTAACCGCCTCGTAAAAATCCCACTTCGGGATGGGCTCGAGTTTCAGTTTGAAGCCGGCATCCGTGATGAGCCGGCGGTATTCCGCCCAAACCGGCGGCTCACCCTGTTGGGCGTATGGATCGTCGGCGGGAATGCCCATGGTGTTCACCCGATCCACCGGCACGGCGCTGAGCAAAGCGCGCAGCGCCTGCGCCACCGTCACGACCCCGGGCGACAGATTCAGGCTGACCACTTCCGCATGCGGCCCTTTCTTGGTCGAGACGGGATAATTCCCGTCGGCGATCAAAATGCGCGCATGATGACCGGCGCGGGCCAGCACTTCGTTGATCTTGGGATGGATAAGTTGATGTTTGAGCATGGCGAAAGGGTGTCAGGTAGCAGTCCAACGGCGAAAACTCTCCATGGTCTGCCGGGCCGCCGAAACGCTGTCCGGTAAAGGCAAAACCTCCGCCGAAAGGTAGCCGGCATAATCCACCTCCCGCAAGGCGGCCATAATTGGCGCCATGTCGGTGTGCCCCCAGCCGATCGCCTGCCGGTTGCTATCGGCGAAATGCACATGAGCCACCAGCGGCCCGGCGGCGCGCAGCGCATCCGCGATGGAAAATTCCTCAATGCCCATGTGGAACAGGTCGCACAGCAATCTGACATTCGGCGAACGCAGCGTGCGCAGGAACCTGGCGGCCTCACCCTGGCGGTTGAACAAGTTCGTCTCGTAACGATTCAACGGCTCATATAGTAGAGGCACGCGATAGCGCACCGCGCCTTCCGCCAGCGTCCCCAATGCTTCACCCAACCAGTCAAGCGCCTGTTCGCGCGTCACCCCATCGCCCCAACGGCCCTGCATTGAACCGATGATGGCGGGCGCGCCAAGCGTTCCCGCCGCGTCAATGATTTGGCCGACGAATTCAACTGCCCGTCGTCGAACCGCGGCGTCCGGGTCGGTGAGGCGCAGTTTGTGTCCGACCCAGCCCGCGCCCGTACCGACGGCGGCACATTTCAATCCATGCGCGCCCAGCAGCTTGGCGACGTCCGCGGCATCCAACGCGTCGGCGCCGGCTGGAAAAATCTCCACTGCATCAAAGCCCAGCTCCGCGGCATGGGCGCAGCCCGCCACGAGATCATCCCAAAACACGAACGGCCCGCCGCGCGCTTCCGGAACGAGGGATATGGTGACAGCCGATTTCATGGTGAATTTATTCCATGTCCACGATGGCTTTGATCACCCCGTTCTCCGGTTGAATGAACGTGGGGAATTGCTCGATGAGTTCACCGAACCTCGCGTGATGCGTGATCCACGGGCGCGTATCAATCTTTCCATTCTCAATCAACTTGATGATGCGTGTGAAGTCGGGCGGCAGTGCGTTGCGGCTGGCGAGCAGCGTCAATTCGCGGCGGTGCATGACCGGCGCGTGCGGAAACGCCACTTCCGCTTGGGTGATGCCGACGTAGACCAGCCGGCCCGTGAAACCGCAATAAGTCATCGCGTTCGCCATGGATTTGTTGCTGCCCGTCGCGTCAACGACCACCTGCGCGAGCCCCCCATCCGTCAACTGTTTCAAGGCCTCCAGTTCCGCGCCGTCACCCTTGCCGTAAATCGTATCCGATACGCCCATTTTCGCGCGGACAAAATCCAGCCGCTGCTCGTTAAGATCCATCACGATGGTCTTCGCACCGGAAAGCTTGGCGAACTCAATTGCGGACAGGCCGATCGGCCCGGCGCCGATGACGAGCACGTTCTCACCCACAACGGGATTGCCGCGATTCACGGCGTGACAGCCGATGGCAAGGGTTTCGACCAGCGCGCATTGTTCGGGCGAGAGGTTGTTGGCCGGGTGCAGTTTGTGCGCGGGCAGAACCATTCGCTCGGTCAAGCCGCCGTCCATCATCACGCCGAGCACCTTGAGATTCTCGCAACAGTTGGTTGCGCCCTTGCGACACGGAAAACACTGGCCGCAATGCATGTATGGCTCCACCGAGCACCGATCGCCGGGCCGTACGTTCTTTACGCCCGGACCCACCGTCAGCACCTCGACGCCGAGTTCGTGGCCGGGTATTCGCGGATAAGAAAAGAACGGCATCTTGCCGAGGAAACCACTGTAGTCCGTGCCGCAAATCCCCACGCGCTGAACCCGCACGAGCGCTTGGCCGGGGCCGGGTGCGGCAGGCTCGGGCGTTTCAATGAAACGCAACTGCTGCGGTTTTTCGAGCTGGAGCGCTTTCATGTCGGCGGTTCAAAACTGTTGCTGGTCGGTTTGTTTCGACAATAGATCAATTGTTTTCCGCCAACCCTTCCACATGCCCACGGTTCTTCACTGATTTGAAAATCTCCCGCACCTCCGCAAGCAACTCTTGATCGAGCGGTTCGGCGGCCCATTGTGCCCACTGGCGGATGTTCGCGGGATTCGCGCTGCCGGCAACCGTGGTCGTGATGTCCGGATGCGCCAGACTGAATTGCAGCGCGAGTTTTGCGATGTCCACGCCTTTCTTCGCGCAATGCGCGGCGGCGGTTCGCGCGGCGGCTTTCACGTTCTCCGGCTCCTTGAGCCACGGCGGCAGCGGCGCATTGGTAAGCAAGCGCGCGCTAAACGGGCCGGCGTTCATGACTCCCACGCCCTTGGCTTTCAAATACGGAATGGTCTCGTCGGCAAAGCGCGTGTTCTGGAGGGTGTATTGGTTGTAACTGAGCACGCAATCCACGTCCGTCTGGTCGCAAATAAGCCGGAAAAGTTTCTGGGGATAGCCGCTGAAGCCGAGGAAACGTACCTTGCCCGCCTGCTGGATTCTGCGCAGCGCCGGAATCGTCTCCGCCACGATCTGCCGCAACCCCACGAACTCGATGTCGTGGCAAAGCACGATGTCGAGATGGTCGGTGCCGAGCCGGTGCAGGCTCACATCCACGCTCTCCGCCACGCGGCGGGCGCTGAAGTCGAAATGGTTCAGATCATAGCGGCCGAGCTTGGTGCAAAGCGTGAAGCGATCGCGCGGCACGTCACGCAGCGCGATCCCCAGAAGCACTTCGCTCATCCCGCGCCCGTAGAACGGCGAGGTGTCAATGAAGTTCAACCCGCAGTCCAGCGCAACCCGGACGCTTTCCAGCGCCTCCTCGAGCTTCACGCGCCGAAATTCCTGCCCCAGCGACGATGCTCCGAAACTCAGCACGGGCAGCTTGAGTCCGGTTTTTCCCAGCAATCGAGTTTCCATGTCTTTCCCAAAGCATGAGCCACAAAATTCGGTCCGGCAATCTCCCAGTTTTGGGTGTTCTCAGGGCTTGGGCGGTAGGCCGCTGCCAAACTTTTCCTTGAGTCGTTCGTGCAGCACACGCTGGTCGTCTTCACTCAGATCCATCAGGTATTCCTTGACCAGTTCGTTCGCCCGATACGTCTCCGCCCGCCGCACCGCCGCTTTGAATGCCTCCTCGTTCTTCCAATACGCCTGGCCTGAATCGAACATTGTCCACGGCTTGGGCCGCATGTTCCCGTCCTTTTTGCGGTACTTCACACTGTCCATCTGCGATGACTTGCCCACGAACCGCCACGTCCGGTCGAAGAATGCGCGTTCCGCCCGCAGGTTGCCCCCGACGCTTTCGTACCGCACCCACAAAGTATACGACGCGGCGAAAAGCTTCTCCCGATTTGGATAGTCGCGAAATGTGCCCATGTCATTTTCGGGATTGCCAGAGCGCTGCGCCGCCTTGATGGAAATTTCAACGACGTTCGTGCCGCAAGCTATCGCCAGATCGGCCAAGCGGTTTTTCTCGCGCCCGGTCGTGCCGCGGTCAAAATCCCTTTCGCTCAGCCCGGCAATGTGTTTCGGCAATACGACCCACAGCGCGTCAATCGCCGCGTCCTCGAATTGCCGCCACACCGTCGTGTAGCTGCCGTGAACCATGTTGGTGCTCAGGCGGGCCGTGACTTCGGCGGCGATGGTGTCCTTGAGGGAATCCAGTTTCGCGGCGACTTCCTGCGCGCTTACCTCCGCGGCCCGGCTCGGGAGGGTGAAAAGAACGAATACCAGCGCAGTGAGACGTAAACTCAGTCGGTTCGAATGGGCTTTCACAGCAGCTTCTGCGGCGCGGTTTCCAGCGGGGAAAGGTCCGCCAGCGATTTTCCGTCCGCCCCACCGCCTAGTTCAGCCAACCGTTCGCCCGCCGGCCGAACGCGTGATTGGAAACTCGCGGAAGCCTTGTTGAACGCGTCATTGGCCTTTTCCAAGCCGTCGCGGATGCGTTCAAAATGTTCGGTAAACGTCACCACTCGCGAGTAGAGTTCCCGGGCCGATTCCGCGATCTTCTGCGCATTCTCCGTTTGCGCGTGCTGCTGCCAGCTTACGCTGACCGAACGCAGGAGGGCGATTAGCGACGCCGGCGTGGCCAGCATGATCCGCTTGTTGGCGGCCCAAACAATCAAGTCATGATCCCCTTCGAGCGCTGCGCTGAACAGGGATTCCGCCGGGAGAAACAACACCACGTAATCGAGTGCATTCGGAAACTGCCTTGGATAATCGCGGTCGGCCAAAGCCTTGATCGTGGCTTTGAGTTTTCCCGCGTGTGCGGCGAGGGATTCGGCGCGCTTCGTGGGATCGGCCACTTCGAGCGCGCTGAGAAAATCCAGCTCCGGCACTTTCGCATCCACGATAATGAAACGATCGCCCGGCAGCTTCACCAGCAAGTCAGGTTTCTTGTCGTCGGCCTGGGCTTGCTCCGTGAAATCGCAATGTGCGCTCATGCCCGCCGCCTCGACCACCCGCCGCAGAGTCTCCTCGCCCCAGCGACCCCGCGCCTGGTTCGATTTGAGCACGGAACGGAACTGGGCTGTCTCCACGGCCAGCGACTGGCTGGAGGCGGCCAGCGCCGTGAGTTGTTCCTTCACCTTGCCGAGCGTGTCCGCTTGGGCCGTCTCGCTTTGCTGGAGGCGCTTTTGGTAGGTGTCCAACTGCTGTTTCAGCGGCTCAACCAATCCCTTGATGGCCTCCTGGCGTTGCGCGAGATCGCCTTTGGCCGTTTCCTGGAACTTGCCGAGGCTTTGCTCCGCCAGGCGCAGGAACTCCGGCGCCGTTTGCTTAAGCGCGTC
This sequence comes from Limisphaerales bacterium, assembly GCA_020848635.1. Classification (GTDB taxonomy): domain Bacteria; phylum Verrucomicrobiota; class Verrucomicrobiia; order Limisphaerales; family JADLHS01; genus JADLHS01. The sequence continues at coordinate 8,483 of JADLHS010000079.1, read as the reverse complement.
GGCGCTCAACGCCTTGAAGGCTTCCCGCAAATCCGCGAGCGCTTTTGTCTGCGACTCCCGGGCTTCCGCCAACGTGCGCTCCTGCAAAGCGCGCTGGTCGGTCAGCAATCGTTCCGCGCTCGCCTGGTTGGCTTGCGCCGTGGCCAGCGAGGTCTTGATTCCAACCAGTTCGTTTCGACTCTGACTCAGTTCGCCTTCCCGTTGCGTCAGTTGTTGCCGAAGCTCGTTTTCCAACCGCTGATCCGAAGGAGCGAGCGTTGGTTTCCCGCGCGCCATCAGCCAACCGAAGAGCAGACCGAGCAGGCCGCCCAAAACGAATACGATCAATAGTTGGAATCCAAGCGGCATAGGCTGGCATCGTAGCGGCGTCTCGGCAGAGCGCCGTTGTTAGACTGATTGTTTGGCGGCGCGCTGCCGAGTCGCCGCTACAGTTAATCAAAATGGGCCACGACTTCGATCTCCACGTGCGCGCCTTTGGGCAGCGCGGCGACCTGGATTGTGGAACGGGCTGGAAAATCGCCAGTAAAATACTTGGCGTAAACCTCGTTCATGCCGGCGAAGTTCGCGAGATCGGTCAGGAACACCGTGCTCTTCACCACGTTCGCGAAGGTCAGCTTCTGGTCGTCGAGAATCGCCTTCACGTTTTCCAGCACGCGCTCGGTCTGCGCTTTGATGTCCCCCACGATCAAGTTGCCGTCGGCGGGGCTGATGGGGATTTGTCCGGCGCAGAACAGCAGGTCGCCGACGCGAACAGCGTGATTGTACGGCCCGACGGCCGTGGGTGATTTCGCGGGTTTAATGATGATTTTAGTAGCCATATTGTTCGCGCAGATTGAACTGGATGCAGTGAAGCCGTGGCAAGATTAAACGCAGTGTCGTCGTCAACCAGCCTGCGCGCGGTGCGGAATTCAGGCCGGTCCGGGCGGACCGACGCGCTCGGCGATCTGATACCGAATCATTCGCTTTTTCATCCAGCGCACGGCCAACAGGTCGCCGAAAGATTTGAAGAGCCGGTTCCATACGCCGTAATGCGCCTCACCCGCCATTCGCGGATGGTGGCTGATGGCAACCTCCGTGACCGTGAAGCCTTCCATCTTGATTAGCGTCGGCAGAAAGCGATGGGCGCCATTGAAGAACTTGATGTCCGCAATGCACGCGCGCTTGAAGGCCCGGTAGCAACAGCCCGCGTCGCTGATCGTTTCGCCGGAGAGTTTGTTCCGCACCCCATTGGCAATCTTGGACGATGCGATGCGGATGAAATTGTCGCCGTGGCTCCGAGCCGCGACGCGCGAGCCGCACACGCAATCCGCCTTTTGCAACCCGGCCAGCAGTTTTGGTAAGTCCGCCGGGTCATTCTGCAAATCCGCGTCGAGGGTGACGATCACCTTCCCGCGGGCCGCCTTCATTCCGGCCCACAACGCCGCCGATTGACCACACTGGCGGGCGAACCGCTGGGCGCGCAAGCGCGGTTCGGCAGCGGCAATCCTTTGCAGCAAAGCCCAACTGCCGTCACTGCTGGAGTCGTCCGTGATAACGATCTCAAACGATTGCCGCAACGGGTCGAGCGCCGCGCAAATGGCCGCGACCAGAGGCTGCAGGTTGTCCTGCTCGTTGTGGCAGGGCAGCACGACGCTGATTTCGATTTCGGTGGTGCTCATCCAGAATTCCGACGGCCACATCTTGCTGCCGGAACTTCGCCGGGACAAGTGCGGATTCAACAACCGGGCAGCGCTTCCGCTGCGTTGTTGGATGGCCACCGATCCAACTTTCGCGCTTGTGTCGCCCGGACCACTCGGTATCGTCGCCGCATGCGCCGTGCGCTTCCAATTCTTGTATTGATTCTTCTTTTCTGGGCGACGCTCCCGGTCGCAGCCGACACGGGGCGCGTCACCAAAGTGCTGCCGCACTTTCTCGATTTACAGGGTCATTCCGCGCTGTCGCCCAGCCTCTACGACCGGGACGCCTACCAAGCCCAATTACGCAAGCATCCGGAACAATGCTCCGGGATGCGCTTTGATATTTTATGGCGGGCGCGCAGCCTCACCAACCAGACGGCCAGGTTGCGCCTCGAGTTGCGCGGTACCGCGAAGGGTAATCTGCCCAGCCAGATCACCCTGGAAACCGAAGGGCGAATCACCGGCACAAGTCATTGGGTGAAGCTCTTTCTGGACGGAGATAAATACAAGGCTTTCGGCGCGATCACGGCCTGGCGCGCGACTTTGTGGAGCGCTGGCCAGATGATCGGCGAACAGAAGTCTTTCCTTTGGTAAAGTAACGCCCCCTTGACCCGGCCCCGCCACGACGGCTTGATTCTTCCGGCTGCCTTCGCCATGCTTCCCGCAACGTGAGTCTCCCAGAACATCGCATGGCAATTGACAAGCTGGACGCGCAAATCGTCCGGTTGCTTAATGAGCGCACGCGGCATGTTCTGGCCATCGGCGAAATCAAGCTCAAGGCCGGCGAGGAAATCTACGCGCCCCATCGCGAACGCGCCGTCCTCCAGCGCATCAGCCAGTTGAACGGCGGCCCGATGACCAACGAACAACTCAACGCCGTGTACCGCGAAGTCATGTCCAGCGCGCTCGCGCTGGAGAAATCCCTGACCATCGCGTATCTCGGGCCGGAAGCCACGTTCACGCATCAGGCGGCCATCCGGCGCTTTGGCTCGAGCCTGCGCTACGCCGCGCAAAAAACGATTGCCGATGTGTTCACCGAAGTCAGCAAGAGCCGCGCGGACTATGGCGTCGTGCCCGTCGAGAATTCCACCGAAGGCGTCGTCACGCACACGCTCGACATGTTCGTGGACAGCGACCTCAAGATTGTTTCACAAATTATTTTGAAGGTGCAGCAATGCCTGATGAGCAACTCCCCCCGCGCCCGGATCAAGAAGCTTTACGTCCATCCGCAGTCCCTCGCACAATGTCGCGGCTGGATTCAAAACCATTTGCCCCGCGTGGAAATCGTCGAAACCTCCTCCAACGCACGCTCGGCGGAACTCGCGGCGAAGGAGAAAGGCAGCGCCGCCATCGGCGGAGTGCTCGCGGCCGAGAAGTATGACCTCGCTATCCTGGAACAGGACATCCAGGACAACGCCGCCAACGCCACCCGCTTTCTCGTCCTGGGACGGCAGTGCAGTCCGCCCACGGGGGCCGATCGCACCAGCCTGATGGTGAGCATCAGCCACAAGGTCGGCGCGCTGCATCACGCGCTCGCCGCGTTCCGGCGTTATCGCATCAATCTGACCAAGATCGAATCCCGTCCCAGCAAACGAAAGGCCTGGGAGTATTATTTCTTCATTGATTGCGACGGTCACGTTCAGGACCGCAAGGTCGCCAAAGCCATTGAGCATCTGGGTCGCGAGTGCAGTTATGTAAAGGTGCTCGGCTCGTATCCGAATGCGGAATGACCTGACGGGGGTGGCTGGCAATCCGGAAATTCGCCATCGGACCGGTCCGGCATCAACAATCGCCGGCTTGCCCTCCCTTCGCATTGTGGCTTTCATTTCACCGACATGAGCAACCCCTCCGAGTCGAACCCTCCCGGCGACGACGCCCTTCAAGCCTTGCGCGAGGCGTTGCGCGCCTCGCCGAATAACACTGCGCTGCGCCTGCATTTTGCCGATACATTGCTCATGCATGGCCACGCCGGGGAGGCCGAGAAAGAATATCGCACCGGCCTCGCTCACTCTCCCAACAGCCTGCCAATGAAGCTCGGCCTTGCGCGGGCGTTCTTTCAACAGGGCAAACAAAGCCACGCGCTCGTCATCCTCGAAGACCTCGTCAAGCAGCCGAACGCGCCGGCCCGCGCCTTTCTGCTGCACGCCAAATTGCTGGCCGGCATTGGTGAAATCGAACAAGCGGTCGCTGAATACAAACGCGCCATCGCCATTGACCGCGCGCTGGCGGACCCCGAATTCGCCGCCCGCCTCGGCATCGGCGCGAATGAAAAGGAGAGCGAAGTGGTCGAGGGCAAGGTGCGCGCCGCGTGGGGAGAAGAGGAAGATGCGCCGCCGGCGACCGCCATCGAGCGGCCCAAAATCAATTTCAAGGAAGTCGGCGGCATGGAAAAGGTGAAGGAGGAAATCCGCCTCAAGATCATTCATCCGCTCACGCATTCGGAACTTTACAAGGCTTACGGCAAACCCATCGGCGGCGGCATCTTGATGTATGGACCGCCCGGCTGCGGCAAAACCTATCTCGCCCGTGCCACCGCCGGCGAGATCAAGGCCGCGTTCATTTCCGTGGGCATCAACGACGTGCTCGACATGTGGATTGGCAACAGCGAACGCAATCTGCACGGCCTGTTCGAGCAAGCCCGCGAAAACAAACCGTGCGTGTTGTTCTTCGACGAAGTGGACGCGCTCGGCGCCAGCCGCAGCGATATGCGCCAGCACGCGGGCCGTCAGCTCATCAACCAGTTTCTCGCCGAGATGGACGGGGTGAAATCGTCCAATGACGGCGTCCTCATTCTCGCGGCTACCAACGCGCCGTGGCATCTCGATTCCGCCTTCCGCCGGCCAGGCCGGTTTGATCGGGTGCTGTTTGTGCCGCCGCCGGACGCCGCGGCGCGCGCGGCCATTCTCCAGCTGCAAGCGCGCGGCAAGCCGCTGGAAGAAATTGATTTCGATGCGCTCGGCAAGAAGGCCGAGCATTTTTCCGGCGCGGACTTGAAAGCGGTGGTGGATGTGGCGGTGGAGCGTAAACTTCAGGAAGCCATGAAAGCCGGCTTGCCGAAACCACTGACGACGAAAGATTTTGCCGCCGCCATCGGCACCTTGAAGCCGACCACGAAAGAATGGTTCGCCACCGCCCGCAACTACGCGCTCTACTCGAATCAGGGCGGAATCTATGACGACATTTTGCAGTATCTGAAACTCTAACGGCACGCAAACATGGCAAAAAGGTTCTCCACGAGGAATCGCCTGATCATCATCGGCCTGATGGGGGGCTGCGTTCTGTTTGGTGCGGCGGCCCACTACTGTTTTTGGTTGCGGCGGCCAGTTGGGAGCGGACCTGCGGGTTCTACCGTTTCGGCGGCACTGTTTGAACGACAGTGGACTACCCGTTCCGTTCTACTCGTGGGACTTGGGGACAGCGTCACCGCGGGTTTTGGTGCGAGGAAAGGTTATTCCTACTTCGACCGACTTGTAGCCAATCCATCGGACGAGTTTGCTGAAATGGATGGCCGCTGCCTTTCACGGGTGATAAAAGACTTGAGTGTCACCAACCTAGCCCTTTCAGGAAGCACTTCGCTGTCCCACTTAAAGATGGGATTGGCTCGCTTGAAAGTGCAGCCAACGAACGTTTTCGGGGTTGTCGCGATCACGACCGGCGGGAACGACATTATTCACAACTATGGCATGACTTTGCCGAAAGAGGGCGCCATGTACGGAGCCTCGCTCACTCAAGCGAAGCCCTGGATCGAGAATTTTGAAAAACGCCTGGAGAATATTTTATCCGAAATCGAAGCGCGATTTCCCGGCGGCTGTCACATCTATCTGGCGAACATTTACGATCCGACAGATGGCGTGGGAGATGCCGAGAAAGCCGGCTTGCCGCACTGGCCCGACGGGCTTGCGATAATTGCCAGCTACAACCGCATCATTGATCAATGTGCCAGCAAGCGTCAAAATGTTTATTTGGTGGATATTCACTCGGCTTTCCTCGGCCATGGCATCCACTGCGCGCAATTTTGGCGAGCGCATTATTGCAAGGATGACCCCTATTATTGGTTTCACGAAAATCTTGAGGACCCGAATGAGCGAGGCTACGACGCGCTCCGACGCTTGTTTCTGTTGAGGATGGCGCAAAGGTTTACTGGCGAGAAAGAGCTGCTTCGACCATGAACCCGAATCTCGAACGCGCCCTGCTGCTGTTTCAGCAATCCCGCCATGATCTCGCGGAGGCGGAACTGCGGCAGGCACTCGCCCACGATCCGCAAGATGCCTACGCGCACGCCCTGCTCGCCTTGTGTCTCGCGGCGCGGGAGAAGTCTGACGACGCCACCGCCGAAGCGCGGCAGGCGATTCATCTCGGGCCGGACTTTCCGTTCGCACACTACGCCCACGCCCGCGTCCTTTACGACCGCAATCTTTACCCGGCAGCCCGGGCTGCCATCGAGGAAGCCATCCGGCTCGACGCAACGGATGCGGATTATTTCTCATTGCTAGCGGCAATTCACTTCGACGAGAAGCGCTGGCCGGATGCGTTGACGGCGGCGGAACAGGGATTGCAATTCGACTCCGAGCACGTCGGCTGTGCGAACCTGCGCGCCATGGCCATGGTCAAACTGGGCCGGCGGGCCGAGGCGGGCGCGACGATTGACGCCGCGCTGGCGAAGAACCCGGACAACTCCCTCACGCACGCCAATCAAGGTTGGACGTTGCTGGAAAGCGGCGAATCCCGGAAGGCACTAGAGCATTTCCGGGAAGCCCTCCGGCTCGATCCCGAGAACGAGTGGGCACGGCGCGGCATCATTGAAGCCCTCAAAGCGCGGAATCTCATTTATGCGGTGATGCTCAAATACTTTTTTTGGATGTCGAAACTGAGCAGCCGCGCGCAATGGGGCATTCTCCTCGGTGGTTACTTCGGCAGCCGGCTGCTCGGGACCATGGCAAAGTCCAATCCCGAACTCGCGCCATGGGTGTTGCCGTTGCAAATTCTCTACATTGCCTTTGCCGTGCTGACGTGGACGGCGGACCCGCTGTTCAACCTGTTGCTGCGGTTGAACAAATTTGGTCGGCTGGCGCTGTCGCGGGAGCAGATCGTGGCGTCCAACTTCATTGGCGTGAGCATTCTGCTGGCCTTGCTCGCCTTGGGCGGCTGCCTCGGATTTGGATTCGATGGCGGCTGGTTGATGGGCGCACTGGTATTCGGGCTCCTGGTGCTGCCGTTGGCGGGGACCTTCAAGTGCGCCAAGGGCTGGCCGCGCGTGACGATGGCGAGCTACACGGGGGTGATGGCGGCCGCGGGAATTCTCGCCGTGATCCTGCGCTTCATTCCCGAGCCGGCCAAAGGCACGAAGCTGGCGGGGTCGGCATTTCTGGCGCTGTTCCTCCTGGGCGCGGTGGGCAGCGCCTGGGTGGCAAATATCTTGATCATGCAACGACCGAAGCGTTGAGAGATTTCTTAACCTTTCCCGGCACGATAATCCTCCCGCAAATGCTCCAATTGCCGACGCAAGGCTATCTGTTCCGTACGGAGTCGGCGCAGTTCTTTCGGACGCGCAAGCATCCTGAGTTCATGCCACCACGCCCGTCCGGTGTGACGCACGCGCCAAGCATAGTGCAAGGCCGCAATTCCGCAGAGCGGCATCAAACCCGTCCAAAGCCACGCCAGCCAGACATGCGTCAATGACGCGAGCAGCCACCAAACCAGCGCATACCAAATTCCGTAAAGCGGAAGTCCGATCATCAGGCGGTTTTGCGCGATGGTCGCGCGCCCCGGATGTTTCACTAGGTTGACGATGCCGCGCGTGATGGCGAACGGAACGAGATGATGTAGCGCGCCCGCAAGAGCCGGCCCAAGTCCGAGCAATAACCCGATTGTTTCCTTCAGCAAATGACCAGTGGCGCGTGCGATGCCCTCCGCTAAAATTGGCGAGTTCATCGTCACTCCTGCGGTAGTGAGTTGATCCCGGTATTTCTCAATCGCGGCGGCCGCCGCTTCCGCGCGCGGACGGTCGGTTGCCAGCCAATGGTTCATGGCATCCGCAAAACGCTTTCGCTGGTGGAGGGCGGCGATGCGATCGCGCACTTCGTCACCTTGGGCCGGCAGCAATACTTCGAGTTCGGGCAGCAACGGTTGCCATCTCTCCTCGTTTACATGGATTACGACCTGCTTGAGCCGCCGGTCAATTTCCTCGGTGAGACTGCGGATGGCCGGGCGTTCCTCCTCACCGCGCGCTCCCAGCCACGCCTTCGCGTCCAGCGGTTCGCCCACGCGCACCCAGATGGCGCTGCGAAAACTTTCCTTGCGTGAGTAGTTCAACCTCAGCGGCACAATCATCACCCCGGCACCACTCCGCACCGCCGGCCACGCGATGCGAGCGGCGCCGGTGCGGACCTGCTCCAAGCCTTCGCGATCGTGCGTTTTGCCTTCGGGAAAAATCCCCACCGCCTCGCCGAGCCCGAGATACTGCGCACCGACGTCGAGCGTTTCGAGATTCTTGCGCACCGACGCCTTGTCATCCTGGCCGCGATACGCCGGCACCATGCCGAGCGCGTGCATCAGCGCGCCAAACACCGGCACGTCGAACAGCGGCGCCTTGGCAAAGAAATGCACAGGCCGTTGCGCGGTGTAACCGATCAGCGCCGGATCCATCAGCGAATTGGGATGATTCGCCACAAACAACACCGCGCCGCCCGCCGGCAGGCGTTCGCGGCCTTCGACCTCAATCCGCGAATAGTAAAGGCGCAATGACTTCCGCACGCACCAACGCGCGGCCTCACCGATCGCGGTCATGAGCTTCATGCTTGAGTGGGT